>JABJCZ010000189.1 GCA_018668475.1 Alphaproteobacteria bacterium
CGACTTTTATTCGGGCCTTATCCTTAGTGCCATGGGTATTCCGACGCACCTGTTCACTGTGATTTTCGCCATCGCCCGCACCGTGGGCTGGGTCGCGCAATGGAACGAAATGATTGAAGATCCGGAGCAAAAAATCGGACGTCCCCGCCAGCTTTACACAGGTGCGCCGAAACGCCCCTACGTGCCGGTCAACCAGCGTGGCTAAACGCGCCCAACTTGTTGTCGGGCGCCGTCGTCGAGTACGGCGGGCCGATATGCAAGAAGTGCGTGGGAGTAAGCGTCACGCGGCGCCTTACCCTGGTCATGCGTGGCCGGCCAATGACAATGCCCGGCCAGCTTGGCGTTCCGCACTGGGTTGGATTGTTCTAGGGCTCGGTCTCGGGTGCTTTGCCTACGTGGCGGTGAGCCTGCTGGTTTGACCCGGTTGCTGGGTCTCTGTTGCCAACTGATTAGGCCCGTTGCACAAGCTCAATCATGTATCCATCTGGGTCTTTTACGAAAGCGATGACCGTCGTGCCGCCCTTCATCGGCCCGGCTGGCCGAGGAACACTGGCACCTTCTGCAGCCAGCAGATCACACGCCGCATACGCATCGCTTACGGCGATTGCGAGGTGGCCGAACCCATTCCCCAAGTCATAATCTTCTGCCTGGTCCCAATTGTGGGTCAGCTCGATAACCGCGCCAGAGGCCTCGTCGTCATACCCGACGAAGGCAAGGGAAAACTTGCCGCCCGGGTAATCATTCTTGCGAATGAGTTTCATGCCCATTAGCCGGGTATAAAAATCAATTGAGGCGTCGAGATCTCTAACCCTGATCATCGTGTGCAAAAGGCGGGCGCCGTCGAGGCCGGAAGTGGTCTGGTCAGTCATGTTGCGGTGTCTCCCTGGGGGTCACGGTTGCGATTGGTAATTAACTGGATAATGACGTCTGCAGCTCGTTGGCTCGGATTCTCACCCGAGGCCGTGAGCCGATCAGAAAAATTGTTCCAAGCGTCCAACTGCCTGTGGCGTTCAGGACCATCGACCATAAGCTGATCAATGGTTTTGGCCAGTTCTTGTGCAGATGCCTGCTCCTGAATGAGCTCAGGGGCGACAGCCTTTCCGAGGACGAGATTGCCAAGAGATATATATGGCGTTCGGACGATGCGGCGGGCAATTGCGACGGTCAACGGGTTCGCCCGATAAGCCACGACCATCGGAACGCCAGCAATTGCAAGTTCCAAAGTTACGGTACCGGAAACCGCCAGCGCCGCCCGGCTCGCCGCAAACGCGGCATATTTTCGATCCGCTCCCTCAAGAACGCGCACCGGCACCGACCAGCCGGTGGTCCCCTGCCGCAGTATATCCACAACGCCGGGAGCTGCTGGGATGAGCACCGTGAGCCTGGGGTGCTGTTTGGCCAGAAGATGGACAGCATCGCCAAACAGCGCGAGGTGCCGACCAATTTCACCAATTCGACTGCCGGGAAGTACTGTCAGTATTTCGGCATCAGCGGGTACGTGCTCTTCTGCCAACAGCGACGCCGCATCGACCTGACCCAGGTTCGCTTCAACAAGGGGATGGCCGATGAATGTCGTTGGCAGGCCGACGGCTTCAAAATAGGGCGGCTCGAAGGGAAACAGCACCAGGAGATGATCAAGAAAGCGGGCGATATTTGCCGCCCGACCGGCTCGATAGGCCCAGACGGACGGGCCAACATAATGAACCAGTGGAATACCGTTGCCAGCCAACCGCCGACCGACACGAAAATTAAAATCTGGGGAATCTATCGTAATGACGACATCAGGCCGGGCCCGCTTTGCATCGTCGGCGGTCTGGCGAATTCTGCGCAACAATTTCGGGATATGGGGAATGATTTCCACAAACCCCATGAGACTGAGTTCCTGCATTGGAAACAGGCTCGTTAGTCCCTCTTCTGTCATGCAGCTGCCGCCGATTCCCGCGAAACGCACACGTCCACCGAGTTTCGCCTTTAGAGCTTGCATCAGGCGTCCACCCAGCACATCGCCCGATGCTTCACCGGCAACAAGATATACCAGTGGTCCCTGGTCGGCGGGTATGGTCACAGGTCGTGCAGCCCGAAAACAAATAGCCCAAGAGAGTCTGCTGAACTGATGGTCGCGGCCTGATCCATGACGAGTGTCTGGCCAGCTTCGATTGCAACACCACGTAGTCCATTGCGTGCAGCCAGTTCGATTGTTCTGGGGCCAATGGTCGGCAAATCGGCGCGGCGTTCCTGATCGGGTTTCTTCAGTTTTATTAGCACGCCGCCCTCGCCTTCGCGGTGCAGGGGCCCGCAACGTTCTATCAGCGCATCGGTCCCTTCAATGGCTTCCACGCCAAGAACCAGTAGGTGTTGAATAATAACCGATTGGCCAATATCCAGGGCGCCAAGTTGATGGGCTACCTTGATGCCATATTGAATATCTTCGAGGGCGCTGGCATCGGGTTGGTGTGCGCCCATGGCACCTTTGCGAGCCGACACGCCCCCGCCGAGCAAATCATCGACCCCGACAACGCGAAAACCATCAGCTTCGAGCTCTTCGACC
>JABJCZ010000190.1 GCA_018668475.1 Alphaproteobacteria bacterium
ACCGGCCTAAGCTCGTTGCGGCCTGAGCCTTCAGGCGGCGCCACGTCCTATTGAGCCCCTCACCTGATTCCGGGAGAAACATCGATGTCTAAGATCAAGGTTGCCAATCCAATCGTCGAACTGGATGGCGACGAGATGACCCGCATTCTTTGGGCCTGGATCAAGGAGCGCCTGATTCTGCCGTTCCTCGATGTGGACCTGAAATACTACGACCTTGGCATTGAATACCGCGATGAAACAGATGACCAGGTAACCATCGATTCCGCTGAGGCCATCAAGAAATATGGCGTTGGCGTCAAATGCGCGACCATCACGCCCGACGAAGAACGGGTTGAGGAGTTTGGCCTCAAAAAGATGTGGCGTTCGCCCAACGGCACCATCCGCAACATTCTTGGTGGTACCGTATTTCGCGAGCCGATCATCTGCAGCAATGTGCCGCGGCTGGTACCTGGCTGGACCCGCCCCATCGTAATCGGCCGTCATGCGTTTGGTGACCAATATCGCGCGACGGATTTCGTCGTCCCCGGCAAAGGCAAGCTCACCATGCGGTTTGAACCGGCCGATGGCAGCGCAGCTACAGACCTGGATATCTTTGACTTCCCCGGCAGCGGGATTGCCATGGGCATGTATAACCTCGACGATTCCATTCGGGACTTCGCCCGCGCCTGTATGCGCTACGCGCTGGAGCGTAAATGGCCGCTCTATATGTCGACCAAGAACACCATCCTCAAAGCCTACGATGGACGTTTCAAGGATCTGTTTGAAGAGATTTACCAGAGCGAGTTCAAAGGCGAATTTGAGGCCGCTGGCGCCATTTACGAGCACCGGTTGATCGACGATATGGTCGCCTGCGCCATGAAGTGGGACGGCGGGTTCGTCTGGGCCTGCAAAAACTACGACGGCGACGTTCAGTCCGACTCCATTGCCCAGGGCTTCGGCTCACTTGGCCTGATGACGTCGGTATTGCTGACCCCGGATGGAAATACCGTAGAAGCCGAAGCGGCGCATGGCACGGTGACCCGCCACTACCGCGCATATCAGCGCGGTGAGGAAACCTCGACCAATCCCATCGCCTCTATTTTCGCGTGGACCCGAGGCCTCAACTACCGCGCTGCCATGGATGGCACGCCGGAAGTGGCCGCGTTCGCCAAAGCGCTGGAAGAAGCCTGTGTGGAGACCGTTGAGGGTGGCGAAATGACCAAAGATCTCGCGATCCTCGTCGGCCCGGACCAGAAGTGGCTGAACTCCAGCGATTTTCTGACCGCCATTCAGCGGACGCTGGAAAAGAAAGTAGCTGCTTGATTACCGATTGATCAGCGATAGAGAACCGAAAAGGCGGTGCCGCGTGGCGCCGCCTTTTCTTATGCGTTGGCGGCGTCGGCCACCGCTCGCTCGATAGCAACAAGTGCGTTCGCGGCATTCGCGGTATCGGGGCCCCCGGCCTGCGCCATATCGGGTCGTCCACCGCCACCCTTGCCACCAACAGCACTGGCGCCAGCCCGCACAAGATCAACTGCGCTAAACCGGTCCGTCAGATCGTCACTAACACCAACGGTCAGCGCCACTTTGCCATCTGCCACAGTAACCAGCGCAAAGACTCCACTACCGGTCTGTTTTTTCAGCGCATCGACCAGACCGCGCAGCTCCTTCGGCGCCACGCCGTCAAGTTGGCGCGCAACAAAGGGCACGCTGCCGACCTCGCGCACCGTCGCATCGGTGTCGCCACCGTCTCCCGTCGCGATCCGGCGGTGAAGATCCGAAATTTCACGTTCCAGGCGTTTACGGTCATCCAGCAGGGCAGCGATACGATCCGGCACATCGGCTGGCGTTGATTTGAGCACGGTTGCAGCTGATTTCAGAAGGTCTTCCTGTTCGGCCACATAGTTGCGGGCGGCTTCGCCGGTCAGCGCCTCAATGCGCCTCACCCCTGCCGCCGTCGCCTGCTCCGCGACAACCCGAAACAGGCCGATATCACCTGTACGACGGACATGGACACCGCCGCAAAGTTCCACGGAATACGGCGCCTCATCCCCGTCAGTCGCGTCCCCGCCCATGGACACGACCCGCACTTCGTCACCATATTTCTCCCCGAACAGCGCCATCGCGCCGGCGGTAATTGCATCCTCGGGGGTCATGATGCGGGTCGTCAGCGGTGCATTGTCGCGAATGCGGGCATTGACCTCAGCTTCAACAGCGTTCAGCTCATCCGCTGCCACGGCTTTTGGATGACTGATATCAAACCGCAGACGATCAGGTGCAACCAATGAGCCCTTCTGCGTGACGTGGTCGCCAAGATGCCGGCGCAAGGCGGCATGAAGAAGATGGGTCGCGGAATGATTGCTCTGCAAGGCAATCCGACGATCGTGATCGACCTCAAGGTTCACGGCATCG
>JABJCZ010000191.1 GCA_018668475.1 Alphaproteobacteria bacterium
CGCTGCCAGTGAAATCGGCCTAGCGCGATGCGCCTGCCAATACCAATGACCTCCGGAATGGCAATCGAGGTGTCCCTGTTTCGTGTGCATCCGGGTTATTTCCCGGGAATATTTTGGGATTATTGTTCGGCAGGTAAACCGCTACCATTGACGACGCAACGCAACGCGCACCGGGAGCGAACGATGATCACCATTCACCACCTTGGCATGTCTCAGTCGGATCGAATTGTCTGGCTCATGGAAGAGCTGGGCCTTCCTTACGAGCTGAAATGGTACGACCGCGGCGAGGACCGTCTGCTTCCGGACGACTATCTGGCATTGCACCCGGCCGCGATGGCACCAGTGATTCAAGATGGCGATACCGTGCTTACCGAGTCCGGCGCGATCGTTGAGTATATCAGTCACCGCTACGCCAATGGAAAGCTGACGGTCGGCCCGGATCAGCCAAATTATGCTGAGTACCTCTACTGGATGCACTTCAACAACAATGTCCTCGGCATCTTCCTCGCCAATGGGGCACTTCCGGAAAATCGCGATGCCCCTGAGGTCACGACGTTGGCCGGTTTGATCAATAGACGGCAGGAGCAATACTTCACCTATCTCGACCAACGGCTCGGTGCATCGCCCTATCTCGCAGGTCCGGAATTTACCTGCGCCGACGTGATGGTGAACTTCAGCGTGACCGCCCTACCGCTCTTCGGTGGTCGCGGTATCGATGACCTGCCAAACGTTCAGGCATATGTTGCTCGCATTGGTGAACGGCCGGCCTACCAGAAAGCCATGGCAATCGCCGGGCCGGCGGCAACCCGCCCGAGCGCCTGAGCGGAATGCGCTTGGTGCTCTGGAAGAGCCCTCGCTGATCATTGCCGGTAGCCAGGAAAAGACGCCTCGGAAGCCTCGGATAAACATGCGAAAGAAGACCATGAATACTATCGGTAAGTGGATCGTTTGCAGCGCACTCGGCATGGCCCTTGTCGGCGCACCGATCAGCGAAGCCGCAAGTGGATTCCTGGACGATATTCTCGGCGAAGGATCAGAGTCCGGCGTTGGTGACCTACTTGATTCGGTTGTCGGTGGCGGTGATAAGGCCCCGCAGGGCCAGACCGGCCTTGCATTGAGCGACTTCGAGATCGGGAAGGGATTGCGCGAGGCCCTTACGGTAGGGGCCGAACGGGTCGTGGGTCAGTTGGGCACGCAGGATGGCTTCAATCTTGATCCCGCGATCCACATCCCGCTACCCGACACTCTCCGAAAGGTCCAGGAGACGCTCTCTGCCGTCGGCATGGCCGGTTTGGTCGACGACCTGGAGTTGCGTCTCAACCGGGCGGCCGAATATGCAACGCCAAGGGCCAAGGCGCTGTTCTTTGAGGCCATCGAGGCGATGACACTGGACGATGTGCGCAACATATTGGGCGGGCCGGACGATGCCGCGACAAGCTATTTCCAGGGCCAGATGCAGGGCTCGCTAGCCGACGAGATGAGGCCGCTCGTCGATCAGGCGTTAAATGAAGCCGGGGCGATCCGGGCCTATGACAGTGTGATGGGTGAATACGACGACATTCCCTTCATGCCAGACGTGAAAGCGGATCTCACCCAGCATGTGCTGGAGCTCGGCATTGCCGGCATCTTTAAGTACATCGCGATCGAAGAAGCCGCGATCCGCAACAATCCTGTCGAACGCACGACAGATATTTTGCGCCGCGTGTTCGGCTGACCGCACGCGCGTCACAAATGCCATCTGGTGACCGATTAAAGTCAATCGCGGGTCGGCGTGCCAAGCTTTGCACCATGACATCGACGCTGCCGATGCCCATATTGGTCCCATGGACGAAATCGAACACATATCCCCCTCCTCGCCGCCGATAGCTCGGCGCGATCCGCTGATCGGGATTTGTCTCGGGCTGGCGCTGCCGCTGTTTGTAACCGGTCTGCTGTTGCCGGCGATTTCGTTGCAGCAACTGTTTCTCTTCGAGACATCATTTTCGCTCTGGGAGGCCATGTTCGGGCTGCTCGATCAGGGCGAGATATTCCTGTTCGCGGTCATGGGATTATTCTCTGTGATTTTTCCCGGGGCCAAGATACTGCTGGGCGGATGGCTGTGGCTGCACGGCCAGCCCGCCGGGCGCCGCGTGGAACGGCTGATTGCCGCGTTTTCGCTGGCGTCACGCTGGTCGATGCTCGACGTCTTTATTGTCGCAGTCACTATTTTGCTGGTTGAGGGGACGCTCATTTCAACGGCCAGCGTACAGCCCGGCATCATCATGTTTGCCGGCGCGGTGGTCCTCTCAACGATTGCCACCCACCGGCTTCATCATGCGGTCATCGTGCGCAAAACGCCTGCTGCCTAAACGCCATCAGGCCGCTTCATGCCGGTCTGTGAGGTGATCAGGCCATAGTGCTCGATGCGGCGGTGGGCCTCGAAGTTGAAGATGTTCTGCTTGATGTAGTCGCCCATGGAAAGATCACATTGCGCGACCGCCACTTCATCGCCTTCGGTGTGGCAGAGCGCCACGATTTCGCCGGTCGGCGCGATGATGCAGGAACCACCCATGTGGTGAACCCCCTCTTCCACACCGGCCTTGGCTGATGCAACGACCCAGGTACCGTTCTGGTAAGCCCCCGCCTGCATGGACAGGTGATTGTGAAACATGCCGAGGAAGACCGGCTCAGCGGTCGCAAACGGGTTCACATGCGGCGTGTTGTAGCCGAGCGCCACCAGCTCAGCGCCTTGAAGGCCGAGCATGCGCCAAGTTTCAGGCCAGCGCCGGTCATTACATATGCACATGCCCATGACACCGCCCTGGGACTGGAACACCGGAAACCCGAGGTCCCCGACTTCAAAATAGCGCTTCTCAAGATGCTGATGCGGCGCGCCGGCAACCGTCTTCGCGGTGCCGGGCAAATGAATCTTGCGGTACTTGCCGGTTATCGCGCCGGTGTCATCGACGAGGATGGCGGTGTTGAAATAGGTTTTCTTGCCAGCGTCATCGCGCACCAGCTCGGCGTAGCCCAGATGAAACCCGCAGCCAAGCTCGCGGGCGCGCTCAAACAGCGGCTGGGTCTCATTGTTGGGCATCGACGTTTCAAAGTAGCTATCCAGCTCTTCCTCATCATCGATGACCCAACGCGGGAAGAAGGTGGTCAACGCCAGCTCGGGAAAAACAACGAATTTTGCCCCCAGCCCGTGTGATTCTTCCATCAGGGAGATCAACCGTTCGACAGCCTGGGTGCGGGTTTCACTCCGGGCGATCGGGCCCATCTGGGCAACGGCGACGGTGAGGACGCGTGATGAGGGTGCGGATGGCATTTTGGCGGTGCTCCTGTGTGACGCACTTCAGGGGCCCAATGCTACGCGACACCTGCCCTCTGCTGCAATCGACAGAACCAAGGCTCAGGCCGGCTTTTCACACAACAGCTGGTAAACACTCCGAAATGCCTTGGGGTTATCGCGCTCGAAGCGGATAACGCTGGTACGATCCGCCATGTTGGGGTCGTCAGGGCACGCTTTGCGATACGTCGTGCGTACAACGGGGTCCGCAAACAGACCAACCATCCGCAGCCCATGCTGCTCGACCATGTTGTAGACGCCGTCAAGGTCATAGCGGGTCACCGGCACATGAAAGAGCAACTCCCGGCATCCGCTGACCGTGTAGAAATCCGGACGGGTCATGATGGCCGCATCGGACGGCGCCGACCCACCAAAGACCTTCTGCCGTACCTTCCGTATGCCCTGGGTATCAGGTTGCAGACTCAGACGGCTCACGAGTTCACGAACCGCCGCAACATCCGCCCGGCCATGCTTGCTCGGAACATCGACCTTCAACACTCCGCCCGGCCGCAACAGCGCCGCAAGCGCGGCCCAGGCATCCTCATGCGCCGCGACATGATGCAACAGGTGAGTGCATTCAATGTAGTGATAACGCGCCGGCTCATCCGGCAGACGCATCAGGTCACCCAGCATGAACTCGACATTGCCGACGCTCAGTTTGCGCGCCATGCGCGCGCCATAGGCCAGGCTGTCCAGACTGATATCAACGGCCGTCACCTGCGCAGCGGGAAAGCGCATGGCGGCCTTGATCGGGTGCTGGCCGGTACCGCATCCTGGCACCAGCACCTCAATCTTGGGCGTTGAGAATTCGGGCGGGTCATAGGCCGGGAACCGGCTTCTCAAATAATTGGGCAGCGCCCCGCTTTCAGGGCGCGCAATATGAATCCAGCGCGGATACGGGTTTGCTTCCGCGAGTTGGTGCCCAACTGAGGTCGATTTCTTTGGATCAATTTTGCCGATTGCAGGAATGCGATCACGCAGTGCTTCGACCTCACGGCGCTCGCGCACAGTCAGCGCGACAACGCGTTGAACCTCGCCGCCCAGAGCCAGGTCCATAATGCGATCGGCGCGGGGATGCGAACTCAATGGGGCATACATTGCCAGCATCAGCAGCTTGCCACGAAGCACGATGGGGCTGGGTTTTCCGTTGTTCAGTTCGCCTTCAATCTCATGAGCCAATCGATCAATCTGCCCCAACTCGGCTTCTCCGCAGGGCATGGCGTATTCATTGTGATACGCCTGCAACGAGAGTGCGGCTGCCAGTCGGGTGACCGCAATGGGCGGCTCCACCTCATGGCCATAGACAGTCAACAGATGCTGGCGCAATCCGATACAGAACCGCTCGACCACTGGGTCAACGTTTATTGTTTCCTGAAGCAACCGAATAAACAGCTCATCTTCCGACAACTCATCGAGCAGTGTGTCCGGCGACGAACACTCCGGCGTTCCCAGCCCGTAGGCACGGGAAATGACGATGCCGGCAGCCGTTGCCAAACCGGATGTCTCCGCCTGCCCCGCCTGAAACGCTGTAATCAAAGCGCCGCGAAACTGAGCGAATTCACTATTCTCACGATCAGGCACCACCTCGGGTGAGTGCTCGATCACACTGATCAAGCCTTCTTGGGCAGCTGGAATGATCGAGCCCGAACCAAGGGCAACAAGGTAAGCTTGGGCCGCCTTGGCCGGTCGCAACGTCGCGTCCAGGGCTCGGGCCTGAATTAATCGAGTTGGAGCGGCGGTCGGCGCCAACTTTACCGCCTGACCGACAATGAATAAGGCCTCCTCCAGAAGACCGAGTTCAAGGCACATTTCAGCGAGATCGGTCAACGCCTCGACGTCGCTCGGATTGCGAGCGACGGCTGCCTCAAACGCTGCAAGGGCACCACGCAACCGCCCCTGTGCTTTGAGCGCCATTCCAAGGACAACACGCGGTGCCGCCTCATCCGGACTGGATTCCACCAGTTCAAGCGCCGCAGATTCGGCCGCAGCGAATTCACCAGATGCCAGCATTCGCTCAACCGTCAATGTGCTGCGTTTTGCGCCGTCAGCTTTGTCTGGCCCTTTAAAAAGGGAAAACGCCATGTGGCGTTCCTTATTCAGTCAAATGGTCGTACTCGTACCCACCTGTCTCATACCCGGTTGTTGGTTGTCGAATGGTTAATACCGGGTGTCAGCTGGAGAACGTTCACACTCAGCCGCGGTTCTGTTCGGCATCCTGATAGAGGATGGCGTTGTGGCGCTCATTGGCGTCCAGATAATTGCGAATGCTTTGCGGTGAAAAGTCCGCATCGGGCGATTGTTCCAGCTCAAAATGGCCGTACTCATCCCTGCCCCGCACCAGCATGGCGCTGTCCCGTGCCAATAGCTGATGGACCCGCGTCGGGATATACCGAATGGCATAGCCGATGCGCCGGTCATCTGTCTGATTGGGGCCCGACCCATGAACCAGCCGAACATGGTGAAAGGACGCTTCACCCGGTTCGAGGGTCATATCCACCGCGGTACTTTCGTCCACATCAACCTGCACTTCCTGCCCCCGGGTGAGCAGATTATTGTCCTGATAGGTCTCAACATGCGGCAATTGCCCGGCGGCTTGCGACGCTGGTACAACTTTCATCGCGCCTGACTCGATCGATGCCGGCGACAGCGCTACCCACGCGGTCAGCACGTCGGGCTCGCTTAGGCCCCAATAAGTCGCGTCCTGGTGCCATGAAACGAACGCCGGATCATTTGCTTCCTTAGTGAAAAAAGCCGCCGCCCAGCACAGAATATTCGGGCCGATCAGGTCTTCCACCGCGTCCAGCAGTTTTTCGTTACGAACAATCGCGTCGAGGGACTTCAAAAAAAGATGCGGCTTATGCCGAAGTTTGCCGCCAATGTCGTCCAGCCGGTTCTGTTCCACATCTTCGACCTCGGCCCGAACACGCGCCGCGTCTTCGGTCGACATAATGCGAAGCGGAAACAGGTAGCCGTCGCGTTCATACTGAGCAACATCGCTGGAGGACAGAAGTTTCGGCATCTTCAATTTTCTTTCCAGAACTGAGTTGCAGGCGCACTAAACAAGAGTGTAACCATCACTCTCACCAACAACAAAGCCGCATCGTTACGCAGTCAGAGCTGGCGGTCAGAATTCGCCCAAAACTCATCGCGCACTTTGCGGCGCAATACCTTGCCAACACCACTGCGCGGCAACTGGTCGCGAAAATGCACCGCCTTGGGAATCTTGTAGGCGGCGAGCTTTTCGCGACACCAATCGACAAGCTCTTTCTCTGTCGCGGCCTCCCCGGTTTTCAGTTCAACCACAGCCGTAACGGCCTCACCCCACTTTTCATCCGGCACGCCGACCACTGCACAATCCTGCACTGCCGCATGCCCCCATAACGCACGCTCGATTTCAATGGGATACACGTTGAGCCCACCTGAGATGATCATGTC
>JABJCZ010000192.1 GCA_018668475.1 Alphaproteobacteria bacterium
ATCTGTCCTATGTGATCGATACTGGATCGCGGAAACGACGTTTCACTGTGCACGCCGATAGTGCCGGCAAACAAATTGAAACTGCGCGCCGCCGCCGCATCGTCACTGACAGCGATAATGGGCTGAAAAGGCTGATGCACGGCGATCATCCGCGCCGCAAACCCAGAGCGCGTGATGGCAACAATTTTGGTTACCGGCAGCGCGCGACACAGGACATTGATGACCTGCCCCATCACCTCCGGCACCGTGTTACCCAAATCGAGAGCCGCGGAATCCAGTTCATTTTGAACATAGGTTTCGGATGCGTCTGAGACGTCGCGCATGAGCTGCACTGCCGCTTCCGGAAACGCACCAATGGCCGTTTCGCCTGACAGCATGGTCGCCGCACAGCCATCAAGAACCGCGTTGGTAATATCGCTGACTTCGGCTTTGGTCGGGAAGGAGTTTTCGATCATCGTATGCAGCATTTCAGTGGCGATGATCACCGGGCGGCCGTGTCTGGTGGCGGCGCGAATGATGCTTTTCTGACGCAGCGCGACATCGTGAAGACTGGTCTCAACCGACAGGTCGCCTCGGTCCACCATAATAGCGTCGGCGACTTCAGCTATTTCGTCGACGTGATCCATCCCGCCCTGGTTTTCAACCTTGGCCACAATGCGCGGCGTGCTGCCCCCAATCAGGTCGCGAAAGGCGGCGACGTGGCCGGCGGACTCGACGAAACTGAGACCAATAAAATCCACCCCCGTTTCTTTCGCAAATGCGACCATTTTTTCGTCGCGCGGCGTGACCTCGGGCATGTTCAGTTCGACGAACGGTACATTGATGCCCTTCGCGCTACGCAACTGACCGGCGGTTTCAGCGCGGCATACGATATCCCGCCCATCAACCCGCAACACGGTAAATTTAAGTGTGCCGTCATCTGCAAGAATCGTGTGGCCGGACTCAAGGGCGGAGTGCAGTTCTGAGTAGTTGACCGGCACTTTCTCAGTGCCGTCGAAATCAGGGCTTGTCGTCAACACCAGCTCATCGCCTTGTGCAAATTTCGGCTCATGGGCGAGCTGAATGGTCCTGATCTTGCGGCCCGGAATATCCAGCAGGATGGGTGTCTCCGGCAACGTTTCGCGCAACCGGGAAATCGCATGCCGATGCCAGTCCAGGTCACTGTGGGAGCCGTTGAGCCGAGCAACATTCATGCCGGCATCGCGCAACGCCAGCATCACGTCGACACTCAGACTACGCGGCCCGATGGTACCTACAATTCGTGTTCTACTCATTTCTCAATCCCCTACAAACAAGGGCACGCCCCGCAATGCGGCAACGACTTCAGGGCGCATCAGACGAGGGTCCGGCGCCTCGCCGTCCACCAATATTCTGCGCATGTCGGAGCCATTTATTTCTTTCGCAACGTCGGTCCCGTAATGAGCGCAGGTCTTTTCTGTCGCCACGCCATCGCAGGTTTCGCAATAGTACGGGCCGCTGAGTCGCAACACTTCGATGCCAAGATCGCCTTCAAACTGGTGCGCCAGTGCATGCGCGTCATATTTTCCATACCAGTTGCCGACGCCGGCATGATCACGCCCTACGATAAAATGCGTACACCCGTAGTTGCGCCGAATAATCGCGTGAAATACAGCCTCGCGTGGGCCGGCAAATCGCATGAATGTCGATAGCGTGCCAAGCACAACCCGGTCTGCCGGCAGAAAATCACCGACCAGCGCACCGTAACCTTTGAGCACTGCCTCAGGCGTAAAGTCGCCGTTGCGCCGCTGGCCGATCAGCGGTTGAATGAACAGGCCGTCAGACCATTCGAGCGCAATCCGCTGCAGATATTCGTGCGCGCGATGCGGCACGTTGCGTGTCTGAAACCCGACTATTCGTTTCCAGCCAAGTTCGGCAAACCGCGTGCGCGCATCTTCCGGCGTTAGCTTGTCATGCCATATACCGACCTCGGCTCGCTTGATCAGCTCAACGCGTCCGCCGACGAACACCGGCTGAAGTGAAAAAAAGTGGGCAACCCCCGGATGGCCCATATCATCCGTGCCAAAAATTGCGCGCGCCACCGGCGCCCGGTCGCATCCGAAAAAATCACGCGGAAACAGGCGCCCGACTAGCTCACCGTCATAGGTAAGATCAACTTCGGAGCTGGTTTTCAACTGCGCGGCCACTTCCGTATCAACATCCAGCAATACCGGCAGCGTGAACACAGCTCCACTCGGCAAACGCATCGTTTCAACGACAGCCGTGAACTGTGCTTCGTCCATAAACCCATCGAGCGGACTAAATGCGCCGAGCCCAATTTTCTCCAATTCAAGATACTGGAGCAGATTGAGCGCAAGCTGTGGAGATGCACTCACGCTGACACCTCGCCCGGCATAGCATCAGTTAGTTGCGGCAGGCGCTCAGCGATATGCCGGGCGGTCTCCTCAGGCGGCTCGTGAACAGTGGCATCCACGACCAGATCCGGCTGATGCGGAGCATGCCACGGAATATCTATGCCGACGACGTCCGGCATTGTTCCAGCATCGGCCTGCGCATAGAGGCCTTTTGAATCGCGCGCCCGTAAAAGCTCCAACGGTGCATCGACATAGACCTCAAAATAGTGCGAGAAATTTTCGCGGTTCCAGCGCAGCAAATCCGGGTGGGCGTAAAGCGCGGCCACAACAACAATCATATCCTGACGATCCAGCCAACCGGCCAGACGCTGCAATCGACCGATCTGCTCACGGCGATCCGCCTCGTGAAACCCGAGGTCACCGCCAAACAAGTCGCGTATTTCGTCACCGTCGATGATCACTGTTTGTGGCATCAAAGGTTTGAGGTGGGAAATCAGCGCATGAGCAATCGTGGTTTTGCCCGCGCCTGACATCCCAGTTAGCCAAACAATCATGAATTAAATACTGACCCTCTGATTAGTGTGTTTGCAGTGCTGCAAGTCCAACATGCGCCTAAAACGACGAATTCGGCTCAAGCAGAAAAGCCGCCTCTTCGCTCGTAGTTTCGCGCCCGAGCACCGCGTTGCGATGGGGGAAGCGGCCGAACCGATCAACAATTTCCTTATGCCGAAGCGACCATTTATACGTTTCAGCATCGTCCAGCGCGGCGAAAAGCGCGGCTTGTCGAGCCTGGTCCTCCGTGTTTTCACTGTGCTGAAACGGCAGATAAAAGAAGCGTCGCTGCATCGGCAGCAAGGCCTGATCAAAGCCTTGACCCAACGCGTATTCAGCGCACATCAGCGCCAGACCATCGGTGGCGTAGGTTCGGGGAGAGCCGCGAAACATATTGCGCGGGAACTGATCAAGCAGAATAACTTCAGCCAGCGCGCTGCGCGCATCTTCGCGCCAGGGGGCCAGCTTCAAGTCGGCCGCCTGCTCATAGAGCGTCATGCCACGGGCCCGCACGCAGCTGTCAAATTCGTCGTCCTGTTCAAACCATTTTACGGGCGGCGTCTCATCAAACCAGAACCGTAGAACGTCATTCGCGTTCTGCAACGGCGCCAGATTTTCCGATGCGTCGGTCATTTTGCGTGCACCCTCCGGCTGGACGCTGGATAACGCCGCATGATATGAGCGCTTCTATGTCCGCTATTGAAACAGGCGCCTATCGAGGCCGCCGCGTCCTTGTCACTGGTGCCGATGGATTTATTGGCTCCCACCTGGTGGAACGGCTGGTGGCCAACGGCGCCGACGTGACAACGCTCGCGTTGTACAATTCGTTTGGCCAGCACGGCTGGCTCGATGAACTGCCGGAGGATGTGCGCGGTAGCTTGCATATGGAACTTGGCGATGTGCGAGACACGACGCATATGCGTCGTCTGGCGACGGGCCACGATATCGTCTTTCATCTCGCCGCGCTGATCGGCATTCCCTATTCCTACGTCGCCGCGCAGTCTTACGTTGATGTCAACGTGCACGGCACGCTCAATCTGTTGGAAGCCGTGCGCGGTGGTGACATCGGTCGAATGGTTCATACATCGACCAGCGAAGTTTACGGCTCTGCCCAAACTCGGCCTATTTCGGAGGCGCATGCGCTGCACGGTCAATCGCCCTACGCCGCATCGAAGATCGGTGCTGACCAGATGGCGGAGGCCTACGCCCGCTCGCACGATGTCCCGGTGGTGATCCTGCGACCCTTCAATACCTTTGGTCCGCGCCAGAGTGAGCGGGCGGTGATCCCGACTATCGTCCGGCAAATGCTGGATCCGGCTTGCGAAAACATCCAGCTCGGTGATCTCAGCACCACGCGTGATTTTAATTATGTGGGCGATACGGCGGATGCCTTTGTCGCGGCCGGCATGACGGACGGCCTCACCTATGGTGAGCCCTATAACACCGGCACCGGCGTTGAAACGTCGATCAGCGCGGTGGTCGAGCGGCTGACCACGATTACCGGATGCAACAAACCTGTCATGACTGAGGCCATGCGCTTGCGGCCTGACAAGTCCGAAGTTCGCGCGCTCATTGCCGACGCGAGCCGGCTGCATACGGCCACCGGATGGGCGCCGGCAGTTGATCTCAGCGAGGGCCTCGCCCGCACGGTCGACTGGTGGCAGCAACGCATTTCCAGCGGTAACCTGCGTCGGGAAACCAACTACGCCGTATAGGGCCGTACAAGTGTTGGGCGTGCAAATGCCGTTCATCGCCGGGCATCGCCTGACAGTTGTGTCAGATAGTTGCCGTAGTCGTTGTCACCGGCATCGGCGGCGAGCGCGGCAAACTGATCCCCATCAATAAAGCCGCGACGCCAGGCAATTTCTTCCGGACAGGAAACCTTGAATCCTTGTCGCCGCTCAATGGTCGAGACAAACAAACTGGCATCGAGCAAGGATTCGAATGTGCCCATATCGAGCCACGCATAGCCCCGCTCAAAGACATGAACATTCACACCGCCTGCCCGCAGATACACAAGGTTTAGGTCTGTAATTTCCAACTCACCTCGAGCTGAAGGTTTGAGGCTCGCGGCAAGCGTCGGCGCCTGTCCGTCAAACATATAGAGACCCGTTACTGCCAGATTGGATCGCGGATTGGACGGCTTTTCTTCCAGAGAAACCACTTCAGCGTCAGGCCCGATCTCGACCACGCCATAGCGTCTCGGGTCCTTGACCGGGCTCGCAAACAACGCCGCCGGCGCAGCTTGCTGGCTCGCCTGACGCAGCGTCGGCCCAAGGCCCTGACCATAAAAAATATTGTCGCCAAGAATGAGGGCGACCGGATCGCCCGCGAGAAACGCCGCCCCGATAACCAGCGCTTCCGCAATACCGCGCGGCGCACTTTGGGTTGCATAGGAAAGCTCAAGGCCCCACTGGCGACCATCCCCGAGCAGGCGCTCAAACAGGGCCTGCTCTTCGGGCTTGGTGATAATCAGAATATCCGTGATGTCGGCCAGCATGAGGGTACTGAGCGGATAGTAGATCATGGGCTTGTCGTAAACCGGCATCAGCTGTTTGCTAATAGCGTTCGTCGCAGGCGCCAGCCGGCTGCCGGTACCGCCCGCGAGTACAATGCCTTTGCGGTTCACCATCGTATGGTTTGCCATAGCGCTTGATCCCTACCGGGTTCCATCTGCGCTGGCGAATCCGAGGCGCTCACCACGGTAACTGCCATCGCGCACCTGGCCCCACCACGTACGGTTCTCAAGGTACCAGCGCACTGTCTTGCGCAAGCCAGTGCGAAAATTTTCACGTGGGCGCACGCCGAGCTCACGCTGCAACCGCGCCGCATCCATCGCATAACGACGGTCGTGACCGGGGCGATCTTCAACATGGGTAATGAGGTTGCGCCGGCGGTGTTCGAGCTTCGGCGCCAATTCATCGACCACATCACAGATAGCTTGCGCGACATGCAGGTTACGTTTTTCCGCCCCGCCGCCAATGCAATAAACCTTGCCCAACTTGCCACCTTCCAAAATCGCAACAAGCGCGCGCACATGATCCGTTACGTATAGCCAGTCCCGAATCTGCCGGCCATCGCCATAGACCGGCACCGGCCGACCTTCCAGAGCGGCCAGAATTGCCAGCGGAACAAACTTTTCCGGAAACTGATAGGGGCCATAATTATTGGAACAATTGGTGGTGATGACCGGCAGCCCGTAGGTTTGCGCCCAGGCCCGTGCCAGATGATCCCCCGCCGCCTTGCTCGCGGCATAGGGCGAATTGGGCCGGTAGCGACTGGATTCGCGAAACTGACCGCGCGGCCCAAGGCTGCCGAAAACTTCATCCGTTGAAACGTGAACAAATCTGAACCCGCCATCAGCCAATGGGCGGGCCGCCTCATTCATCGTCCCGCCGAAACGGGCATCGCAGTAGTCACGCGCGACCTCCAGCAGGGTCATAGTACCAACAACGTTGGTCTCGACAAAAACGGTAGGCCCGTCGATAGACCGGTCGACATGGGATTCAGCGGCGAGATGCAATACCGCGTCAGGCTGGTAACGGTCAAAAATCTCGGCCATCGCCGAGCCATTGCAGATATCCGCCTGCACGAAGGTGTGTCCTTGGGCCTCCGTCAAACCGGCCAGGGACTGCAAGTTGCCGGCATAAGTCAACTTATCGACATTGACGACCGCATAGCGCCCCGTCGACGCCAGATGATGGACGAGATTAGCGCCGATAAAGCCGGCGCCACCTGTCACCAGAAGTGTATGCCTGCGGTTCACAGCGCAGCGCCTTCGTCGGCTGCATTGACGGCACCGGCGCCGATACTGGCATCTGCGAGAGTAACCGGTAGAAGCGGCGGCACCAGCACCCGCGCCACTGGCACTACGTTCAAAAGGGCGTCATAAACTCCCTGCGGTGCCTGAATCTGCGCCAGGACGACGGCGTCAATCGCATTCAGGTCCGTCGGGTCCGCCACAATCCGCAAACCGTGAAATTGTTCGCCCTGCATGGCGGGCTCAATGACTCCGATCAGCTCGATATCGAATTCCCCGGCGTAGAGCACCGCGATATCCGCCAGCTCGCTGGTGCCGGCAAGCGCCACATTGCGCCAGCCGTAGCGCTCGCAATCGCGATAAATATCGGCGTATTGGGTGCGGGCACGGCGGAAAAACGAAAATGAATCGGTGAGAAATTCGGCCGTCAGACGGGTTTTTTCGGAGAACCCCTGGGGCGTCAGATAATAGGCGTAGCGATTGGGCGGAATTTGCGAAACCTTGACGTAGCCCTTGCGCACACAGCGCTTGAGATACGCGTTCGCCATACCAAGCGCGATTCCCAGCTCCTTGGCCAGCGTGCGCTGGTTCAGGTGCTCAGCTTCATCTACCCGCGTTAGAATATCGCGGATGATCTCGTCGTCGCGTGTGCGTTTGTCCATGAATTCTTGCTGAGAGGGAAAATTTGTGATGGGCCCGGTCGCGCCGGAACCTACCGTTCAGGCACGCTACCGCCATTCCGGGTGAGTTGATGCCACCCGGCTAGTCCTTGCGAAAAATGCAGCGAAACAGTAAAAAACGCCCGAATCGCATGAGCTTATGGCTCTATCGTTCACAAACTGAACATAGGGTCAAGCGAAACGTTCAATTTGTGAACGCTCCTCGCTTCAAACGAATGAATGCGATGCATTGCGGCGGCGCCTTGAGGACTTTTCCCTCACCATCATCAAACGTGTTAGTGTGGCGCCGCTTCGGAAGACGACCCTGTCTTCCGAAGATAGAGGTCGACCCCGTCTTTTGTAGATTGGCAGGTCACGGGCCTCAAACAGAACGGAACCAACATATGACGACAACTATCGGGCGCAATAGCCAGAGCCCCCAGACGCGCGCAAACGCAGAAGCGCCCACCAAATCAGCGCGTTTGAAGCAGATGCTGCTGGCGCCGGAGCTTGCGTTCATCATGGAGGCCCACAACGGGCTGTCGGCCAAAATTGTCGAGGAAGCTGGCTTTAGCGGTATCTGGGCTTCGGGCCTCGCCATGTCCGCCGCTCTGGGCGTGCGCGACAACAATGAGGCGTCATGGACCCAGGTGTTGGAGCAGCTGGAGTTTATGGCAGACGCGACCGGCATTCCGATTCTCGTGGATGGCGACACCGGCTACGGCAACTTCAATAATGTGCGCCGACTGGTGGCCAAGCTTTGCCAGCGCGGCATTGCCGGAGTCTGCATCGAGGACAAGCTGTTTCCAAAAACCAACTCGTTTATCGGCGAGGGTCAGCCGCTAGCCGACATCGACGAATTTTGTGGGCGCATCAAGGCCGGCAAGGACACCCAGACTGACCCTGATTTTTGTCTGGTTGCGCGGGTCGAGGCCTTGATTTCCGGCTGGTCCATGGAGGAAGCGTTGCGACGCGCCGAGGCCTACCACGAGGCTGGTGCCGACGCGATTCTCATCCACTCAAAAAAGTCTGACGCCGACGAGATTGTTGAATTTGCCAACAAGTGGGGTGGCAAAGCTCCAGTGGTGATCGTGCCCACCATGTATTACCGCACGCCGACGGACGCTTTTCGGGAGGCCGCCATATCGCTGATTATCTGGGCAAACCACAACATGCGGGCCTCTATTTCAGCCATGCGCGAGACCAGCCAGCGCATTATGGCGGACCAGTCACTTGTTGGCATTGAAGACAACGTCGTAAGCGTCAAGGACGTGTTTTCACTGGTCGGGCAGAACGAACTTGCCGCCGCCGAGCGGCGCTACTTCACCGCGCCCGACGCCGGCACTAAGGCCATTGTCCTCGCCGCCAGCCAAGGCTCCAAGCTTGGGCCGCTGACTGCCGAGCGCCCAAAGTGCATGGTCGACGTTCGCGGCCAGCCACTGCTCAAGCGACTTGTCTCCACACTAAACGGCAGCGGCGTCAATGATGTTTCAGTAATTTGCGGGTACAAGCCGGATACGGTTGACCTCCCCCGGATCGAGAAAATTGACAACCCGGAATTTGAAAACACGGGCGAAGCGGCATCGCTCGCCTGTGCAGCCGACAAACTTGAAGGCCCATGCCTGCTGTCCTACGGCGACATTCTGTTCCGGCCCTATATTCTTGACGCACTCTTGAGTACCGACGGCGATATCGTCTGTGCCGTTGACGCTCGCTGGCAAGGTGCCGGCCACCGCGACCCTGACCGCGCCATCGATGCCGTACAATGCACCGAGCGCTTTACCGGCAGCTACCTGGAAGAAGACACCGTCGCGATAACCGGTTTCGACAACAGTCCGTCGGATACACGAATTGACGGCGAATTTATTGGCCTCATCAAGTTGAGCGGCCCGGGCGCAACGCTGGTGCGCAATGAGCTGGACGTCATGCGAGAGGACGGCACCCTCGCCACCGCCGACCTGCCCATGCTCCTGCAGCGGCTTGTGGACAAAGGCGTCGCCGTATCGGCGCTTTATGTGACAGGGCACTGGCTCGACGTCGACGATGCGCTGGACCTCGCCCGCATGCGCAACATGGTGTGACCCGATTATCAGGCCAGCGTTATGATACCTGCTGATACATTTCTGGTGCCGGCCCGCGCGCGTGGATTCGATTTTTACAGCGGTGTCCCGTGTTCGTTTCTGACGCCCGTCATCAACCGTGTCATTTCTGATCGGTCGCTGGACTACGTGGGTGCCACCAGTGAAGGCGAGGCCGTAGCAATTGCCGCCGGCGCCTGGCTCGCCGGACGCAAGACAGTGGTGATGTGCCAGAATTCCGGGCTCGGCAATACGGTCAATCCACTAACCTCGCTTAACTGGCCGTTCCGGATTCCAACTCTGTTGATCGTGACGTGGCGCGGCCAGCCTGGCCTCAAGGACGAACCCCAGCATGCATTGATGGGGACCATTACGGCGGGGCTGCTCGATACCATG
>JABJCZ010000193.1 GCA_018668475.1 Alphaproteobacteria bacterium
AACAATGCCGGTCAGCCATGGGCCGATCACCGCATTCAGGTCGCCATAGCAAAATTCGGTATTGAGGCAATTAACCCGGATGTACCCGGCAGGGCCATTTGATGATCGGGCGCTCAAGGCGTCCACAGCCACCTGCCGTGTCGCCACTTTTTCGCTGGTCGCTACAGCGTCTTCCAAGTCAAGGATGACCGCATCGGCACCGCTGGCGAATACCTTTTCGACCTTCCGCGGGTGATTTCCCGGTGCAAATAACATGGAACGTAGGGGGCGGTATGTTTCGGTGTGGGTCATGTCGCTGATATTCATCCAAACAGGTTTCCGGTGCCCCACGCCTGCTCCAGTTCCATGGTGTACGTGAACCGGCCGGCGGGGTGTTCAATAATTGAGACTTCAAAATAAGGGTTCGGTGGGTCGGAATAGCGCCGCACGACGACCAGTGCCGGCGTATTTCGCTCGACCTGCAGATGATCTGCGCCCTCGTTGGAGATCGTATCGGCATACATCTCGATTTCCACCTTGGCGACAGGCTGGTTGAAGTGCCTCTCGATCAAGGCGTAAACCGGCGTACTGTCCTGGCCGATGAAGTCGCTGATGTCTGCAAATTTCGGGTTCACATACAGGTTCGTCAGGCAGATCGGCACCCCTTCCTTGGTGCTGCGGATGCACTCCACCTTGACCCAGCGTTTGCGGGGTTTGCAGCCCAGCTGCGCTGCAAGTTGCTTGTCCGCCACCACTTCGGAGCGGCCGACGACAGCAAGTGACGTGTCGGCCGGGTATTTCAGCAACTCGCCGATATTGGAAAGGGTCTGCACATATTTGCGTTCCGGCTCGCGTGACTTGACGACGGTGCCTGATCCCTGCCGGCGTGAAACCAGACCCATTTCCTCAAGTCGTCGCAAGGCTTCGCGAACGGTGTAGCGGCTTACGCCGAAGGTCTGGCAGAGCTCAATCTCGGTCGGCAGCATCCGGCCGACGGGATAGGCGCCACACCCGATATCCTGAAGTAGGGTATCGGCAACCTCGCGGTATCGGAGTCGGGAGCGTTTCTCTGCTGTTTTTGTTTTTGCCATTTCGTGTATCTCGAAAATGTTCCTCATTGAAAGAGAGTCATGGCACTCCCCTTGTGAGGATATTATAACGTAATCGTATCAATGTCCGGACAAATTGTTCGCCGACTTGTTGCCAAAAACAGGACAAATAGGAAGCGATATGAAGCTCAGTGGACTTAAGGTGCTGGACCTTTCAAGGTTTTTGCCCGGCCCCTATCTCACCATGACCATGGCGGACCATGGCGCCGAGGTGATCAAGATTGAAGATACCCGCCACGGCGACGCCACCCGTCATATCGGCCCGCAAGAAGGCGGATTGAGCGTTTATTATCGCAATACAAATCGGGGTAAGCGGAGCCTCGCGCTTGACCTCAAGAGTGATGAGGGTCGTGAGCTTTTTCTGCATCTAGCTGAATCCGCTGATGTGATCGTCGAGACCTTCCGCCCTGGTGTCGTTGATCGCCTCGGCATCGGGTATGAGGCCGTGAAAGCGCGGGCGCCGAGGTTGGTCTATTGCTCGATTTCCGCCTTTGGTCAAACCGGGCCGTATCGTGATCGCCCGGCGCATGATCTCAGCGTTAATGCTTTGGCCGGTATTTTGAGCCTGAGCGTATCGGAGGATGGCCGGCCCAACATGCCCTGTATGCCGCCGTCCGATCTCGGCGGCTCGCTTATGGCGTTCGTTGGTATTCTCATGGCGCTGTTACGCCGCCACGAGACGGGGCAGGGAGATTACGTTGATCTCGGCATGTACGACGCTGCGTTGTCTTGGACGCCACATGTGATTGGCAAGGTGTTTGGTGACGGGCTAGCCCCCGACCCTGCGACCGAGCGAACCCAGGGTGGGTCGGCTTTTTACAGCGTCTATCGTACGCGCGATGACCGATGGATTTCTCTTGGCGGCGGCGAAATAAAGTTCGTTGAGAATTTCCTCAACGCCATGGACCGTGCGGATCTTATCCCCCTCGGCAAGGTACCGGCTGGCCCGGCGCAGGCGCCTTTGAGGGCTTACCTCATCGAAACATTTCTGACCCGAACGCAGGCCGAGTGGGTTGACTGGTTCGAGGGGCGAGATATCTGCTTTGCCCCGGTGCTCGACATGAAAGAAGCGTTCGACGTGCCGCACGTGGCCGCCCGCGACATGCTGCTGCGGGATGGCGACGGCAACAGCCACCTTGGCGTACCCATCAAATTTGCGGAGGAACCTGGTGAGCCGCGACTGGACGCACCCGCGCTCGGTGCAGACGGCCGCGCCATTCTGGATGAGCTGGGATACAGCGATGCCGAGATCACAGCACTGGCAGGTGCCGGAGCAGTCAATCTCGGTTAGCGCTACTTTTTCTCTTTTTCGACGATCGGGCCGTCAGCTTCCTTCCAGGCCGAAAACCCTCCCTTGATATGGGCAACAGGCCTCAGACCCATATCCTGCACGGCCTTGGTGGCGAGCGCTGACCGTAATCCGCCGGCGCAAAAGAAGATGAACTTCTTGCCGCTGGCGAACGCCTCTTTGTGATAGGGACTGTCGGGATCGACCCAGAATTCCAACATACCGCGTGGCGCGTGCTGAGCATCGGGAACCGCCCCTTCGCGCCAGAGTTCGCGAATGTCGCGGATATCGACGAGTTGCACATCGTCGTTGCCCTGCAGGGCAATTGCATCGGCAGCTTCGATCGTTTCGATCTCGGCCTCAGCTTCTTCGCAGAGTTCCTTTATCCCCTTGGTGATCATGTGTTTCTCCCGTGGTCGCGAAGCGGCATCATGCCGTATCGTTTTGTGTCCCGCCAGTGGTGCATCGGCTAGGGCACATTTTTCGGTTGCCATTTGGCGGGACACGGATGATCGTCACCCGATAGACCGGCACTGGCGCAGAGGAGAGCAAAGCATGAGTGATACCGCAAAAAAGGTGAATAAGTCGGAGCAGGAATGGCGTGAAACCCTGACACCGGAGCAGTATCAGGTATGCCGGATGAAGGGCACTGAGCGCGCTTTTGCCGGGCGCTACACTGACGAGAAAACGACCGGTGCCTATCACTGTATCTGCTGTGATGCGCCGCTGTTCAGCTCGGTCACGAAGTATGATTCGGGTTCAGGCTGGC
>JABJCZ010000194.1 GCA_018668475.1 Alphaproteobacteria bacterium
AAATCAAAGAAAACATTGACTTTGCAGTATAGTTTGCCAATTCCTAACGATCTGCAGGCTATCCATCAGCGTGCGCAACGGGGTGTCGCGCTGACGGAACCAACACAGGACCGCACAGAACCACTATGACAGAGACCGAGCCCGCTCTCAGGGCCACCAACGAAGCATTCGGCCTATCAGCAGATGGCATTGCGGTCATCGCTGACGATGAGCCTTTGCGTCTGTCGTCTGGCGCGACGCTGGGGCCGATTGAGGTTGCATATCAGACGTGGGGAACGCTGAACGACGATAAATCGAACGCTGTTCTCGTCTGTCACGCGCTTACTGGCGACCAGTATGTGTTGGGACCCCACCCACTAACCGGGCGAGGCGGCTGGTGGGAGACCATGCTCGGCGCTGGCAAGGTGCTCGATACCGACAAGTATTTCGTGATTTGCGCCAACGTGCTGGGGGGCTGCATGGGCTCAACCGGGCCAGGCTCAACTAACCCGGCCACGGGCAAGCCTTACGGTATCGATTTTCCGGTTATTACCATCAAGGACATGGTCCATGTCCAGGTCCGGTTGCTGGATCGCCTCGGGATCGATCAGCTGTTTTGTGCCATTGGTGGCTCCATGGGCGGCATGCAGGTGCTGCAATTGGCCGCTGACTACCCGGAGCGGGTATTCAGCGCCGTGCCCATCGCCGCGGCAGCTCGGCACTCGGCCCAGAACATCGCGTTTCATGAGGTCGGCCGCCAGGCGATTATGGCGGATCCCGACTGGAACGGCGGTCGCTTTCTTGAGCTGAATACCCTGCCCGAGCGCGGCCTGGCCGTCGCCCGAATGGCCGCGCACATTACCTATTTGTCGGAAACTGCGTTGCACCTGAAATTCGGTCGCGATTTGCAGGACCGTGCCGACCTCTCATATGCGTTCGATGCGGATTTTCAGGTCGAGAGCTATTTGAGGTATCAGGGCGCCAGTTTCGTCAATCGCTTCGACGCGAACTCCTACTTGTATATCACCCGGGCGATGGACTATTTCGACCTGGCTGCGGAATATGATGGCTCGCTTACCAATGCCTTTCGCAATGCTCAGTCGCGGTTCTGCCTGGTCTCGTTTACCAGTGACTGGCTCTACCCGACTGCTGAAAGCCGCGAGGTCGTGCGCGCGCTCAATGCTGTGGCCGCCAATGTTAGTTTTATTGAGATCGAGAGTGACAAAGGGCATGACGCCTTTTTGCTCGATGAGCCCGACCTGTTCCGAATTCTTGGCGGTTTTCTGAACGGCGCCGCCCGGCACCGCGGATTGGTCGACTAATGAACGCCGCAAAACCTGCCGCGCGCGCCGGTCGCGCTGATTTTCTATTGATCGCCAGCATGGTCGAAGCAGGCTCGCGCGTGCTGGATGTCGGCTGCGATGATGGCGGGCTGCTGGCACTGCTGGCCGAAGAAAAGAATGTCGATGGGCGCGGTATCGAGCTCGGCCAGGACGGAGTTAACGAGTCGGTCAGCCGGGGGCTTTCGGTTATTCAGGGCGATGCCAATACGGATCTCTATGATTACCCCGACGGCGCCTTTGATTACGTCATCCTGTCACGCACCCTGCCCGCCATTCACCGACCAAGGGACGTGCTGACGGAAATGCTCCGGATCAGTCGGCACGCCATCGTCTCGATTCCCAATGCCGGCTATTGGCGACACCGGCTTTATCTTTTGCTGCGCGGCAAGATGCCGGTGACCGACAGCGATGAAGCAACCTGGTGGAACGCCGACAACATTCATCCCTGCACGATTCGCGATTTTATTCTGTTGTGCACTGAAAACGGTTTCACGATCGAGCGCCGGGTACAGCTGGGCTCCGGCGGTCGGGCAATCCGATTTTCGAAAAACGCTACATTTGCCAATTTTTTTGGCGAACAGGCCGTCTTTCAGCTGACCAAAAAATCCTGAGGCTAAATTTGCGCTTGTCGGACAGCTTCCCGGGCGGCGCCTCGTGCAGCACCGGGGGCGGCGACCGCACCTTCGCGAGATGGCACAAAAACCCGTTGGCGGCGGCCGCGCCGTGTCGGACGGGCAGCCATAACCTGCTTGCTTGCTTCAACCATCACCACGCCGCCAAACGGGCGCGCTATGCGGCGCATGACGCCGCGCCACATGGCCGCCGTGCGCAAAATCACCCGTGACTGGCTCGGCGGCATAAAGAGCGCGACGGTGTTTGATTGCGGTGCGAACCCGACATCGCGGAGCAGGCGAGAGAGCTGCGACGCGCTAAATGGGCGCCCCTGACCAAAGGGTGTGCTCTCCGCTCGCGCCCAAAGGCCTCGGCGATTCGGCGCCACAACAACCAGCCGGCCCTCCGGGCGCAAAACTCGCCACACTTCGTTCAGCATTTCGTCCAGCACATCACTGTGCTCGACCGCATGAACAAGCAGCATGCGATCGACCGAGTTGTCACCAAACGGCAAGTCGGTTTCGTCAGCAATAGCGATACGACGCGGGCCGTCCTGCGGCCACGGCGCGCCGCCCTGAGCCGCCGGCATCACTGCAAAAACGCGCTCTGCTCCCTCGCGAAACGGGCCGAGGTAAGGTGTCGCATAGCCAAGCCCGCAGATCACATCGCCAAGGGTCGAGGGCCACAGACGGCGCAGCGCCAAGCGGATTTGCCGCCGCGAGATTGCACCCAGCCGCGAATCATAAAATTCTTTGATGTCGATAACGTGTGGTCTCATAGGGACCGAGTATACCATGCCAGCGGCGCATATTTGCCAATGCCATGCTAGTTTGGCCGCATGACGGCTGACCAGATTATCTCCGCACTCAACCTCGCGCCGCACCCGGAAGGCGGGCACTACAGGGAAACTTGGCGTGCTCCGACGACAGGTGATGCGCGCGGTGCCGGCACCGCAATATATTACCTTCTGACTGCCGGTGAACGGTCGCACTGGCATCGGATTGATGCAGTGGAGATCTGGCATTTCTATGCTGGCGCGCCGCTGGCACTCAGCATCAATGACGGCAGCACAAATACTCAGGAGCTTCGGCTCGGCACAGACTTGGAAAATAGCGAACTGCCGCAGGCCATCGTGCCGGCGCACGCCTGGCAGAGCGCGATCTCTACCGGCGCATGGTCGCTGGTGGGATGCACTGTCGCCCCGGCCTTCCAATTCGAAACTTTTGAGATGGCGCCGCGTGGCTGGGCACCGGCATTTGGTTGAGCAGCACTATTTTCCGAACGATACCCGCAGAACCGGGGATGGCCCGGCGATGAGATGAAGCAGCGCCATGAGATACAGGCCGAGCCCCGCCATCTCGCCAATCTCCTGCAAGCCGTTGATTAGGCCCCAGCCAATGTTGCCGTAGCCGTAAACCGACGTCCATTGGCCTAGCCCAAGCTCAACGATAAGCGCGCCACCGACATATGACCCTGCTGCCGCCCAGGTCAGCTGGCGCGCCGGAGCCGGCAAACTGCGCACTAAAGGCCAATACCAGATCGTCAGCGCCAGAACCACAAAGCCCGCCGGTACAACCCATGCATAGAAGAAGATGCCACTCACGTTTTCGAAGAATCTCAGGCGGGCGTTTATCTCCTCATGTATGCCGATGGTTTCGTCTGCTGATATGTACAGCATGAGAAACGCGATAACGGCCCAACGAGCACCAAAGGGCGCCTGACGCCTGAGTGCCACACCGGCAATCAGCGCCGCGAGCACAGCGTTCAGCAGCAACATGGAAGACGAAAACCAGGAGGGCAGATTGCCTTCACTGCCCAGGTCGAACAATTCAACGCTGTGGCGATCAGGATCGGCACCGAAGAGAAACGGGCCCATGGCAGCTATCAATCCAGCAACGGAAACCACGGCAATTGCAGCACCAAGAGCGTAGGCGATGCGGCGCAAGGAAATTTCGACGGTCGCGCCCTGGGCCGTCGTTCCACGTGCCGCAATTTCCGAATCGTCGCCTTTCATACCTGCCTCAAAACATGTGTGTCCCGCCATTCAAGGTCACCGTCGAGCCGGTGCTCCAGGCCGCCTTTTCATCAGCGAGAAAGAGTACTGCGTGCGCGACCTCATCTTCCTGGCCGAGGCGCCGGACCGGTGACGCATCCAGAATTTTGTTCATGATGCGCTCAGGCATTTCCCGCATGAGGTAGGTATCGACATAACCCGGGGCCACCGTATTGACGGTGATACCATGCTTCGCGGATTCCTGTGCCAGCGCTTTGGTGAACCCGTGCATTCCCGCCTTGGCAGCCACATAGTTCACTTGATTTAGCTGCCCGGCTTGCCCGTTCATGGACCCGATATTGATGATCCGGCCCC
>JABJCZ010000465.1 GCA_018668475.1 Alphaproteobacteria bacterium
CTTAAGCCTAATCGCATCAATAGCAGGAATAGTAACCAGTGTATCCCCTAATTGCCCTATATGATAAATTAATATTTTTTTCAAAGCACTATATAACTCTATTTAAACTGAGGCTCTTTGTAAAGCTGTTCTAATGTATCTACAGTATGAATAAAATCATATCTATCAATAACATTTTTTAGTAACGTTTTAGAAGGTAAATTTTGCCTCGCACATTTAATAGATTTTGCGAGTGATTCAATTTCACCTAAAGGATATCTAAATTGAGGATTAATTTCTTCAACTAGATCTTCTGAAGACCCGCAAGCATCACTTGCAACGCATGGAAGACCTGAAGCCATAGCTTCATTAACTACGAGACCCCAAGTTTCATCTGCTTTACTTGGAAGAACTAATAAATCAGCAGCTACATATGCTTCTGAAATTTTAGATTGATTAACAAATCCTGTGAATGACGCTGTTGGAAATAAACTATTAGAACCAACCTTATTATTATTTTCGAAAACAACGTTAGAATTTTTCTTCAAATCCCCTTCAAGAGTTCCTGTGCCCACAAAAAGAATATGATATTTATTATGTGGGTCAATTTTTTTTAAACTCTCCACTGCTTCAATAATATCACCCGGTCTCTTTTTAGCAATAAACTTTCCAACAAAAAGAATGCAAAATGAATTACTTTTTATATTCCAATAATTTCTAATAGAATTTCGATTTTTTTGATTTAACTTAGCTTGAAATTCAAATCTTCTATTTTCAATGCAATAAGGTGCCGAATAAAACTTACTATTAGTAATTCCAAAATTTTCATACAATCTTTTATTTGCTTTGCCTATTGTTAAGAATATATCTATTCTAGAAAAAAAATACTTTAAAAAAAGTTTTTTAAAGTTATTTTTAATAGGTGATTTATTTACTTTTAAATCATTACTTTCAGCTCTTAGCCAAAAAAATTTTCTCTTCATTCTAGATAGCATTGCAATTTCGATAAAAGCCCTGACATTCCAACCCAATAAAAGAATATGAGTAGTCTCTCTACTTTTAATTTTTGATTTAAAATCTCTTGGTAACTTTGCCGACCAAAAATCAGTTATTTTTTTTGGACAATGAACCTCTGAAAAACGAGACGGGTAACCTTCCAATAAATCTATGTCCCACTTGATAGTTTTCCCAAATTGAATATCATATGATGGTTCAACGCCATGGGACGTTAAATAAAGTACTTCAAAATCAATATTGGATCTTTTAGCTAATTCTTTCCATATTGGAACTTGATATTGAATAGGGTGTGTTGCAACTATAATCAACATAAAATTAAATTACTTGAATCTCATTATTAATAAACCGACTCAAATTACTTTCATTATTTGTAATGACTTTTTGATCACCAATAAATGCAGACCATAATGAAAATGTTGAGGTAGAAGCTACAATTGTGCCATGAGCAGACATTTTTAAAATTGCATGCCATGCATTGTAAGATGAGTCAACACTGATGTTTTTTATTGACAGCAGTTCATTACTTAATGAAGTCGGATCATCTGTAAAAATTCTTATTTTCTTTCTTGGAAATTCTCTAACAAGATAACCTAATACTTTTATAAACCATTCATCACTAATTTGCCTAAATGGGTCATCTTTAAGTCCTTTTACTGGAAAATCTCCTCTTCTAATATGTATGCAAATATCATCTTTTTTTATCGAACTTAACTCAGAGAATAGCCTGTCTCTTTTTTTAGATCTAGCTATTAACATATTTATAAATTCTTCTTTATATTCTTGATTAAAGGATTTAAAAAAGTAATATTTATTACTTCCACTTAGATCTTCGATGCCTTTATAAATAATAACTCCATCTTTATCATTTTTCAGGAGCTCGAAACTATGTTCATCAAATTTATTTTTTGAAAAAAGTACTTTTAATTGAAATAATTCATTAATTTTTCTGGGATTAAAGAGATTAAAGTACATTCTTTTATCTTTTTCACCTCTAATAAATGTTCCGAGCTTGAGTTGCACCATAGGTGGAAAAAGAAAAACACCTCCAGTCTCCTTGCTTTTTTGAAAAGCCCTATACATAGGGAAAAGATGATTAGCTAAACCAGCTCCTCGAAGTCTAAATATTAGAAAATCACGCTGACTTAACGAAGGGTAGTGAAATATCATTAGTTTTAAGAAGATAGCTTTAGAAAATTTTTAACAAATGTTCTCAATTGAAATTGTTTGATGCCAATAAGTCTTTTAATGTACATTCGAAAA
>JABJCZ010000195.1 GCA_018668475.1 Alphaproteobacteria bacterium
GCCCCGGACCTTCGCCCGAGAGCACAGCCGAATTAACCGGTTCTGCTGCGACGATTTTGATTTTAGGGTTCAGCTTGTGCAATACCTCACCGACGCCCGTGATTGTGCCGCCTGTCCCAACGCCCGAAACAAAGAAGTCTGCGGTTTCTCCGAGGTCGTCCCAAAGCTCTTTGGCTGTGGTGTCCCTGTGGATTTGCGGGTTTGCCGGGTTTTTGAACTGCTGGGGCACAAACGCGTTCTTCGTCGCATCGGCAATCTCTTGTGCTTTGTTGATTGCGCCGTTCATGCCTTGCGCAGCGGGTGTTAAAACAAGCTCTGCGCCGAGTGCCTCGGCAATGGCATCGTGCTTCTCGATCGCCTCGTCGCCGGCTTCGCGATAGACCTCTCCAGCTGGGCCGATGGAGAACTGGAAGTCCATGGCGTCTTCGATTGTATTGCCGACCATCAGCGGTGCATCGACCCGAGTGAAAGAGATATCCTCATACCCGGCGATCTCAAGTTGCTTTGTAACCATCGGCTCGTCGGCCATGGAGAACGGGCCGGGTCCGCAGCTGCGCCCGTCATCGCCAGGCGGCGGCAGGAACTGGAGCACGATCTCCTTTGGCAGACCAAGCCACGGGTTGTCGGCGGAGGTGCGCCAGACGATCATGGTCATCTGCCCGCCCGGCTTGAGGGCCGAGCGCATGGCCCGCAGCCCGGCGACCGGGTTTTCAAAAAACTGGGTGCCAAAGCGCGAGAAGACGAAATCATATTCTGGCTTGAACGGGTGAAACTGCACGTCGGCTTCGAGGAAAGAAACGTTGGTGACGCCTTCCGTAGCCGCATCCTTACGACCGTACTCCATAAAGCCGTCGCAACAATCAACACCGAGCACGCTGCCGCCGGCATTGTCGGCGCCGACAGTTTTGGCAAACTGGATGGCGGTATCACCAAAGCCGCAGCCGACATCAAGCACCTTGTCGCCAGCCTTGATCGGCAGCATCGGAAAAATCGCTTCGGAATGATGGCCAAGCCCGCCGACCAGGATGTGTTTGAACCGCACAAATTTCGGCAACAGGATGTCGTTCCAGAAATCTACGAATTCGGTATTTTCTGCGGGTGCCGAAGCAACATTCATGAAATTAATTCCCCCTCAGTATGGCTGTGGCCGGTTTTCTCATATGGCGGGCCAACACTCCATCCCTGTTATTTCATGTGGGGATGAGAGCGAGAAATACCAAGGAACTATTTCACGGCGGGCGATATCAGCGCGGGAGATGTCGGCTTTAAGCTAGTCCTGCCAGCCAAGTCTCCAGCGCCTCTCCGATGCCGTGAGGGTTGTCCTCCTGCACATAATGGGTGCCGCGGCCAATATCGGCAGTGGTGAGGTTGGTCAGGTTTTCGCGGCACCAATTGACCATCGGCGCCGTCGTCAAGCCGCCCGGCGTTGCATGACACAACAACATCGGCAGGTCGGTCTCTGTTAGCCATTTGTTGTAGGCGCTGACCGCTTGATGCACATCTGCCGGGCGCCCCTCAATCGGGATCTCCCGTGGCCACTGGCGCACGGGCCGCCGCGAGCGGATGGTGGGAAACGCAGACCGGTAGTAGTCGTGCTCCTCTTTGGTGAGCGTGCGATTGATGGCGGACGGGAGAATTTTCTCAATAAACGCATTCATGACGCTGATCATCATCCAGCCCAGCACCGGTGTGCGCATGATTTTGAAACCAGTGCGGTAACCCGGCGGAAAGTCGGTCCAGCCGACGGGCCGCATGATGGCCTCCATAAAGGCGATGCCGCGCACGTTTTCGGCGTGGCGCCGGGCATAGTGAAAGCCCAGGCCTGAGCCCCAGTCATGCACGACAAGGGTAACGTTTTTCAGGCCCATGGCCTCAATGAAGCCATCCACAAACGTGACGTGATCAGAAAAGCGATAGGCGAGGTCGGGCCGGGCTGATTTGCCCATGCCGATCAGATCCATGGCGATGGCGCGGTGGGTTTTCGCCGCGTAGGGCATGATATTGCGCCACAAATAGGATGACGTCGGATTGCCGTGGAGGAACAGTACCGGGTCACCTTCGCCTTTTTCGACGTAATGAATTTTCTCGCCCGCCACATCTACGTACTGTGAGGCGTAGGGGAAATTGGCTGAGATCGTCGGGGTCGTGGCCATGCTTGCGCTCCTGATTGCTCGTTGCGTTTGCACTCTATCGCGGATCAGGCGGGTGCACGGGTAAACCTTGCTTGATCGCTTCCGGTATCGGCATCCCACCGTTTTGACGCATGTCAATGTGGCGCATGGGGTATGCGCTAGCGTGGGGTGTGCTCGTCTGCGAGCCTGACCTGCTATTTGGAGAGCCCATTGCCATGATGCCGCAAGCCCTGCACCACGTTACCCTGCGCCCCCATGATATCGATGCCGCGCGTGATTTTTATCAGGATGTGGTCAAGCTGAAGGTGGGCGAGCGACCACCGTTCGATTTTCCCGGATACTGGCTCTATATCGCTGACGCGCCGGTGATCCATCTGGTTGATGGCTCCGGCACGCTGGATGCCTATTTCGGCGATGCGCCCAGCGCAGGTGATTCCGCGTCGGGCGAGGTCGGCGGTGGCGCGGTGGACCATGTGGCGTTTCACTATGCGCCGGAGGATTTCGAGCCCGTGCGGGAGAGCTTCGAGCGGGCTGGCACGCCCTATCATCATCAGGTTGTACCGGGGCTCGGCCTGCGGCAAATATTCGTCAAGGATCCGGACGGCGTGCGCGTGGAGATGAACTTCCCCGCTGAGTGAAGGCTTTTGATTTTCGCGCTGTGGCCTGTTCTCCCGCGCGGGGAGTGCTAAACTGCAGCGACTGCGGATTATGTCGGAAGCGGGGGAGCGCTTGATGTCTCACGATCACTCACATGATCACGACCCATTGGAAAAGGGCACCGCCCTGCGCGTGCGCGCACTTGAGGAGCTTCTCGTTGCCAAGGGGCTGGTAACGTCTGAAGCGCTGGACACCGTGATCTCCCATTACGAAAACAACGTTGGCCCGCGCAATGGCGCTTCGGTAGTCGCCAAGGCCTGGGTCGATGCGGACTTCAAGGCCCGGCTGCTGGCCGATGGCCCAGCCACGCTGGAGGCGCTCGGCTTCAAAGGGTTTCAGGGCGAGCATATGCGGGTGATCGAGAACACCCCCGACGTGCACAACATGGTGGTCTGCACGTTGTGCTCCTGCTACCCGTGGCCGCTTCTGGGCCTGCCGCCGGCCTGGTTCAAAAGCATGTCCTATCGCGCTCGCGCTGTGAGCGAGCCACGCGCCGTGTTGGCCGATTTTGGTGTCGCCGTGCCGGCGGACACATCTGTAAGGGTGTGGGATTCCACTGCCGAGGTGCGGTATCTGGTCATGCCCATGCGCCCCGCCGGCACTGATGTTCTGAACGAAGCCGATCTCGCCGCGCTGGTTACGCGCGACGGCATGATTGGCACGGCGCTGGTTTAGCGGGAGGGAAGCGCAATGGATGGCATTCATGACATGGGCGGCATGCAGGGCTTTGGCCCGGTGCGCCCTGTTGAAGAGGATTTCAAATTTTCGGCCGACTGGGAGCGCCGGGTATTCGGCCTGACGCAAGCACTGGGGGGCATAACGCCCTTCAACGTCGATGAGTTCCGCCGCCAGATTGAGCGCATTCCGCCGGCGGAATATCTCAACACCCTTTATTTCGAAAAGTGGCTGATCGCGCTGGAATGGTTCCTGCAGGATCGCGGCCTTGTTAGTGCTGAAGAGCTTGCGGCCAGCGCCAAGCTGTTTGATGCCGACACGGCGGGCCGTGAGCCAGTTGATGGTGCCGCATTGCTCGCCATTCTGGGTGAAGGGGTGGAGCTGGAGTATCCGCGCGACACGGCCGTGCCGGCATTCGCCGAAGGTGCGACAGTGCGGGTCAAACTCCGGCATGATGTTAGCCACAATCGTTCGCCACGCTATTTGCGAGGGCGCACAGGCACCATTATCGCGGATATTGGCGTGTTCCAGTTTCCGGATACGGTGGCTCAAAATATTGGCACCAATCCGCAACATCTCTACACCGTGTGTTTTGCGGCTGCCGACCTTTGGGGCGGGGAAGCTGAAGCTGCCGGCGATGAAGTGCTGGCGGACCTGATGGAGAGCTACCTTGAGCCCGTCTGACACTTTGGAGGGTAGCGCCACCCGACCGGAGCCATCGGCGCGTGGCATGAGTGCCGCTGACGTGGTGGCCCGGCTTGAGGCCGCCGGCTTGCCGGGGTTGCCGGTCATGGCTGGCAACGACCAACACGAGCCGGCGTTTCATGCGCCCTGGGAGGCCCGCATATTTGCGTTGGTCGTCACCCTGGTCGAGGCCGGGCATTTTCCGTGGGGCGTATTTCAGAACCGGCTCGCCACGGAGCTTGTGGCGGCGGAAGGCTCGGGCCGCGCGGCTGAGGAAACAGATGCGGCAGGCGCTGAAGGCATCAACCGGTACTATTATGACTGCTGGCTGGCCGCGGCCGAGGCGACGCTGAGCGCCGAAGCGATCGTCGCGCCCGGCGCAGTGGACAATCACATGAACGACCTTCGCGCGCACGTCGAAGGTGTTCGCAATCACCAACTCAGTGCGGGTGGCGGTGCAACCGCCGGCCCCTTAGCACAAGGCTAGGCCGGAACACGTCATATTTGCGCCGGATCAATGCGGCGGGGCGCGGTGACGGTGAAAATCACTCCATATCGCGATCCTGCTGCGACATTGGGTGAGGCGCATGGCTGACGACCGTACCATTGAGATTGAACATTTCGCCGACGTACTCTGTATCTGGGCCTATATCGGTGAAATCCGTCTGGCCCAGGTTCGCGCAGAGTTTGGCGCGCAGGTGCGCTTCACACATCGTTTTTGCTCAGTGTTTGGCGACAGCGCCCGACGTATCGAGAGCCGGTGGGGCGACAAGGGCGGCATCGCCGGTTTTGCGGCGCATGTGCATGAGGTCGCGGCAGATTTTGATCATGTCCAGGTGCATCCGGATATCTGGCAGACGGTGCGCCCGGTCTCGTCTGCCAGCCCGCACCTGTTTTTGCACGCAGTGGCGGTGGCTAATGCGGACGCTGAGGGCGGCCAGGATCGCCCGGCGCCCGGGTGCCTGAAATGTTCAGGTGCCGAGACCCTGTGTCAGAGTGCGCTCGAGTGCGCCGCCTCGGCGCTGCGCCATGCCTTTTTCAGAGACAATCGCGATGTCTCCACCTGGGCCGTTCAGGCCGAGGTGACTGAGGAGCTGGGTCTCGATGTTGAGGCTGTGCGGGCGGCGCTGAACAGCGGTGCGGCCCATGCCCGGCTGGCCGGTGACTACGAAGATGTGGCGCGGCTGCACATTCAAGGCAGCCCGACGCTGGTGCTCGATGGCGGGCGCGAGCGACTCTATGGCAATGTCGGCTTTCGGGTGATCGAGGCCAATATTCAGGAGCTGCTGCGCGTGCCCGACCGGAGCCACGCGAGCTGGTGTTAGTGGGCGTGTCCTAGTCCTGGAACGGGCTCTCGTCCGCGTCCACGACGTCGCCTTCGGTTTCGACTTCCGGCGGCAGAATTTCCTGCACGCAGATGTCGTCAATCAAATGATCACGACCGATATCGGCCAGGTGCGCGCGTTTTTCGTCCGCCGTCAGCGCCATGCCGAGGCCCTGCGTCATCGCCAGAATCATGGAGCGGTCGCTCATGTCGAGCCAGAAGGCGCGGCGTGACAGCTTGCCGTCTCCATCGCGGGCGAAGGGGCTGTCGGGGTCAATGCCGAGGTCCGGCTTGTAATACGCGCTCATGGGTATCGGCTCCTGCGCCAGTGTTGTCGGGACATGCCATCGAGTAAGCGCTTCATACCATGCCGCTTGGCGTGCGGCCATCTTGCGCGATGGTCCCCGGCAGGCCACTCTGCTGCCCAACGTGAATCCAGCACAACACACAGGGTCGGGAGTGGTCATGAAAGCGCAGATAATCAAGAGTTTTGGTGAGGCAGACGTCTTTGAGGCCGCGGAGCTGGCGGACCCAACGCCGGGTGCTGGCGAGGTGGTGGTCAAACTCGGCGCCACCAGCGTCAACCCGGTGGACTGGAAGCTCCGCCGCCACGGCCCGGCCTTCGCGCCCGAGCTGCCCGCCGTGCTCGGTTGCGACATCGCCGGCACCGTGGTGTCGGTGGGTGCGGGCGTGACGGACTTTGCCGCAGGTGATGAGGTCTGGGGTTGTGGGGGCGGTGTCAACGGCATGAACGGCACCTACGCCGAGATGATTTCGACCGACTCTGCGCTGCTTGCCCGGAAGCCCGCATCACTTTCCATGCGCGAGGCTGCGGCGCTGCCGCTGGTCACCATTACCGCGTGGGAAGGGCTGGAGCGCGCTGGCGTTGGCGCGGGCGACACGGTGCTGGTGCATGGCGGCGCTGGCGGTGTGGGCCATGTGGTCATCCAGCTTGCCAAGGCGCTCGGTGCCAAAGTGTATGCGACGGTCTCAAGCGATGAGAAGGCGGCGGTGGCGCGTGAGCTTGGCGCCGATGAGACCATCAACTATCGCACCGAGACGGTGGAGGCCTACGTGGCTCGGCTGACCAACGGGCGCGGATTTGATGCGGTGTATGACGCGACCGGTGGCTCTGACGTTGAGGCCTCGTTTGAGGCCACGCGGGTGAGCGGGCAGGTGATCTCGATCGTCACGCAGTTTGAGGCCGACCTGACCACCATGCACCTCAAGGGCCTCTCGCTGCATGTGGTGTTCATGCTCATCCCCATGCTGCACAACATGGATCGCGCGGCGCAAGGCACGCTTATGGGCGCGGCGGCAACTCTGTGTGATGCCGGTAAGCTCAAGCCGTTGATTGACGATGAAGCCTTTTCCCTAAGCCAGATTTCTGCCGCGCACGAGAAGCTCGAAGGCGGCCGCGCGCGGGGCAAGATCGTCATTGATATCGCCTGAGCCCGGCAAATAATACGAAGCAAGCACCGGGTATTGTGCAGGAGGCATGCGCCCGGACCGCTGACCTCGAATTGTTTGTGATCACCGCCCCGGCGGCGCTCACAAGCGCGATGGAGACCCCGTGATGACCCTGAAACTGCTCCAGGTTGATACCTTCACCACCCGCCCGCTTGGCGGCAATCCGGCTGCGGTAGTCTCACTTGAAAAATGGCTGCCCGTGCCGGTCATGCAGGCCATCGCGAACGAGAACAACTTGTCGGAGACCGCCTTTTTCGCCCCGCGCGGGGCGGCAGCGGAGCCCGGCGCGGAGGATGCCGAGGCCGGGGGCCTGAGCGGTGAGGCCGCGTGGGAGCTACGCTGGTTCACGCCTAATTCTGAAGTCGCGCTCTGCGGCCACGCAACCCTCGCCGCCGGTTATGTGGTGCTGGAAGGTCTGGCTGGTCTGGCCGGATCAACTGGCGATCAAAGCAGCGAAGCCGCCACGTTCGCGACCCAGAGCGGCACATTGACCGTCGCGCGCGGGCCGGGCGGGTTATTTGTCATGGATTTTCCGTCCCAGCCGGCTGCGCCCTGCGTCAGCCCGCCGGCGGATCTGATCGCCGGGCTTGGTGCGGGCGGCTGTGCGGCGCCTGACACCGTGGTCGCCGGCGCTGATTACATCGCGGTCTATAAAACACCTGAGGAAGTCGCGGCGCTGGCGCCGGACCTCACCGCCCTCATGCGGATTGACCGGCGCGGCGTGGTCGCCACCGCGCCCGGCACCGGCCTGGCCCCCAGTGCCGCCGGAGACCCTATTGATTATGTGCTCCGTTTTTTTGCGCCCAAAAACGCGGTGCCGGAAGACCCGGTGACCGGCAACGTGCAAACCGCCGTCGTCCCTTACTGGGCCGCGCGCCTCGGCCAATCGCGCCTCGCCGCCCGCCAGCTCTCGGCCCGCGGCGGCGAAATGGTCTGCGAGGATCAGGGCGCGCGCGTCACTATCGCCGGCCACGCCGCCCTGTTCATGGATGCGACAATCGAGGTTTAGATCGCCGCTAGAGTTTCGGCAGGACGTCCTTGCCGATCAGCTCAAGCTGCTCCGGCAGTTCTTCTGACGGCACGACGCACAGCACAACGGCGGTGGCGCCGGCGTCGAAGAAGTCATTGATGCCGCGGGTGCAATCGTCCGGGGTGCCGGCGATGGCGAGGAAGTCGAGCCACTCATCGGGCATTTCGGCTTCCAGCGTTTCGGCGCCGCCGCGGGAGATCATCTCGGCGGCCTGCTCGCTGATGCCATACACATCCGAGATATACATCGGGCCCATGGCGTTGAGGTAAAAGGCGGTAGCGGCGCGCACGTCCTTGCGCTTTTTTGCCGGGTCCTGGCCGATGGAGGCCAAGCTGTAGGCGATCATCTCAAAGTTTGTATCACCGCGCCGGGCGGCGATGCGGTCATAGGCGGTCTTCACATATTTCGGCCCGCCGAGGACCGAGACCATCATGCCGTCAGCGATATCGGCGCAGAGGTCGATGGACTTGGGGCCAACCACGGCAGTCATCACTTTCAGGTCCGGCGCGGGGTGGGTGAGGGCAACCTTGTCAAAGCCGAAATACTCGCCTTTCTGGGTAATCTCCTCGCCGGCCAGCAGGCGCTTGACGGCGGTGACGCTCTCACGCATGGCCGTAAGCACGGATTTTGGATAGAGGTGCATTTGCCGGGTCCACGCCGGCACGCCGTGGCTGATGCCCAGCTTGAAGCGCCCGGGGTGGGCGCGGGCAAGGGTTGAGGCCTCCATCGCGGTCACGCCAGGGTGGCGCACTACGGCAGAGACAGCGCCGACGCCGACGCGGATGGTGCTGGTCGCCTGCAACGCCATGGCGGCGGATGAAAAGCCCGAGATCATGAAGTAGTCTTCCGCGAACCACAGCTCATCAAAGCCCGCCGCTTCCACCTGCTGGCTGAGCGGCACAATCTTCTCCGGCGGCACATCCCCCAGAATAAAAACTCCGACCGGCTTACTGGCTGACATGGCATGGCTCTCCGCTGTTATTTGTTGTGCAGGAGTTTGCGGAAGGCAGGTGCATTGAGCAAGTGTCGCTTAGCCCAGTGCGCTGCCCGGCTTGCCGCCGATCCGCCCCAATGCGGATTTCAACGTCTTGAGGTCGCCTTGGCCAATCTCGTTGGCGACTTCGCGTTCGGCCTCCAGTGTGGCGTCAATCAGGTGGCTGACCAGCGTGTAACCGGTATCGGTGTAACCGATTACCTTGGCGCGGCCATCTGCCGGGTCGGGCTCGCGGGTCAGCAGGCCATTTGCCTCAAGCGTATCGACGATCTGCCCGGCGGCCTGTTTGGTCAAGCCGAGGCGTTTTGCGAGGTCGGTCAGGCGGATGCTACCGAGGCACAACTGCTGCAAAAGTGAAATTTGCGTCAGCGTGAGTTCACCCGCACCTGACCGGCTTGCGGCGCCGGAGGACAGCCGGGCGAGGGTTCGCTCTAGCACCTCGCGTTCAGCCCAGAACAGCAGGCGGCCCAGCGTCTCGCCTTCGGCATTGACGAAGGCCTGAAATTTGCGAATCGTCGCGTCACGGTCCATGGATTTTTAATAAAGAAACTTGACTAGTTGGTCAAGCGCCCTTATTAATGTAGTCAAGCAAACTGACTATGTGGAGGGACCTATGACGGTACTAACGGCGTTTGCCGAACTAGCGCAGGACTCATCAGTTTATGTTCCCGGCCTTGGGCTGCGAGCCCGGTTTAAGCGGGTTGCCGCGTCGTGGCTGGCGCTTAAGACGTGGGTCAAGGTTTGGCTGACCTTCCTCAATGTTGTGCTGTTTGCCGGCTTTGGCTTTCTTGATGACCCGCTTGCGCTCTGGACTCTGGTGAGCCTGCCGGTTACCGGCGTGTTGCTGGTTGGTATGGCGCTGGCGATGGGCGGGCTCAACCGGCTGGTGGGCCTTGGCCATTTGTTGCCGTGGGTGCCACTGGCGCTCTA
>JABJCZ010000196.1 GCA_018668475.1 Alphaproteobacteria bacterium
CTGGAAATGTTGGCGTGTGATCGGCCTGACCATTGATTTTTTCACGAAACGATAACCAGTTCGTTCATAAGCGATTGTAATACCACAAGTTATGCATGGCTGATTTAACAATAATTTAAGCCAAGCAAGGGTTTAATGGTGCCTACATTTGCGGTTGATGACGGCTTCCGGTCACGCCTGACACTGAATCGTCGGGAGAGTGCCGGGCTGGTTGCCACAGGCGCGAGCCCATTACACCAACTGAAACGGACACGGATATACAAAATGACCGTTCCTGCAGATATTCTGGCGGATCGCTATTCGGGCTTGGCCCGGCTGGTTGAACGCCTGCATCGGCGACTGCTCGATGTTGTAAAAGTGGAACTCGGGGTTTTGGAGATCAGCCATATTTCGCCCGTTCAGGCCCTGCTGTTGACGGCTATTGATGGCGAAGTGAGCGTACGGGATCTGACGCGCCGGGCTTATCATCTCGGCTCCAGCATCAGCTACAACCTCAAGAAACTCACCGAGCACGGCTATGTGTCGCAGGCGCCATCTCCCCATGACAAGCGCTCGGTTCATGTCAGCCTGACGGAAAAGGGCGTTGAACTCGGTGATCGCCTGCGCGCTCGCGACCTTCTATTGGCTCAAAGAATTTTTGAGGGCGAGCAGGGGGCCAGCGACCTTCAAGTCGCGCTCGGTGTTTTGCGCCAACTCGAGCAGCGCTGGTACGAACACGTCGAAGCCGGCGGCGCAGTCTAGGGCAAAATCAGGCCCGGGGTGGGGCTACGCTGTCACGTTTGCGTAGACCGCCGTCCAGCACACGAGTCTTTTGCGCAATGGGATTGCCGTCCAGTACGTCAAGCAACAGGTTCATCGCGGTCTGGCCAATTTCTGCACGCGGCTGGTGAACCGTCGTGAGTGGCGGGTCGACAGCATCCGCAAACTGAATATCGTCAAACCCAATAACCGATACATCTTCCGGGACACGTTTGCCCGCTGCCTTGATGGCGGCAATGGCGCCGATGGCCATTTCATCGTTGGCGCAGAAAACGGCGGTTGGAAACTCACCTAGTGCGCCTAGCAGCCGTATGGCTGCGCGACCGGATTCGATAGAAAAATCTCCCTCGATAATGAGATTTTCATCGAGCGGTATCTTGGCGTCTCCCAGCGCAGCCTGATAACCAGCCAGTCGGTCCTGCGTAAGAATGTTGTCCGGTGGTCCGGTGATATGGGCAATGCGTCGATGGCCCATTCGGATCAGATAAGCCGTGGCCGACCTGGCGCCGCCCGTATTGTCAAAACAGACCGTCGGCAATGCGCTTTCGGGAATGCGCTCACAAGCAACAACGATGGGCGGCATTGCGCTCGTCTGGAGGTTAGCTCCGTCGCGCCGGTCACCGGGGAGTGAGGGCAGGCGACCATTTAGCAAGATCAGGCCGTCCGCCTGGTGGCCGCGGACAAATGCCGCGTATTCGCGCTCCCTTGCCGGGTCGTTTTCGGTGTCGCCAATGAGAATATTGTAGTTCCGCGCCGAGGCCGCTGATTCGATGCCTGCGAGTATCTCGGAGAAAAATGGATTTCCGATATTTGGCACCAGGACCACAGCCATATTGGTTCGATTGCGGCGCAGGTTTCGGGCCATGACATTTGCGGTATAGCCAAGTTCCTCCACAGCCTCGAACACCTTCTCACGAGCGCTGTCAGAGACAATGTTCGGCTTCTGCAATGCCCGGCTGACGGTCGCAATAGAGACACCCGCGCGCCGCGCGACGTCGTCAATTGTTGCGGGTTTTGAAGTCATTTACGGACCGTTTCAGCGTGAATATCATTTGTTCAAATGGCCGATTTCGTCAGGGTATAGGTATGATATGAAGAAATGTAAACCTTTACATCAAAAATGAAAAGGTTTACATTCCGCTCAACGTATTTTTGCGTCAGTCTCCCGAAACAGGCTGGCCGATACCTAAAATGCTGCTGAATGGCGGCACTTTCCACAACCCTCTGGGGAGGCATAAGCGGATCATGAAAAGCATCAAAGGCCCGGCTATTTTCCTGGCACAGTTTGCCGGAGACGAAGCGCCCTTCAACAGTCTGGACGCCATCGGCGCCTGGGCGGCTGGCCACGGATATGTTGGTGTGCAAATGCCATCCTGGGACGGTCGATTGTTTGATCTGGCAAAGGCCGCCGACAGCAAGGACTACTGCGACGAAGTGAAAGGCACACTGGCCGGCCACGGTCTAGAGATCACGGAGTTGTCGACACATCTTCAGGGTCAGTTGGTCGCGGTTCACCCAGCCTACGACGAGCTGTTTGACGGTTTCGCCGCTCCTGAAGTGCGCGGTAACCCGGAAGTACGTCAGGCTTGGGCCGTGGATCAGATGTACATGGCGGCAAAGGCGTCGAAAAATCTCGATCTGACAGATCACGTCACGTTTTCAGGAGCGCTTGCCTGGCCATATATCTATCCGTGGCCACAGCGGCCGGCTGGACTGGTGGAAGCTGCCTTTGATGAGCTGGCGAAGCGCTGGCGCCCGATTCTGGATGCGTTTGACGACGCCGGGGTCAATGTCTGCTACGAAATCCATCCTGGTGAAGACTTGCACGATGGTGTGACGTTCGAGATGTTCCTTGATCGTGTGGACAATCACTCGCGCTGTCAGATTCTGTATGATCCGAGCCATTTTCTGCTGCAGCAACTTGATTACATCGCGTTCATCGAGCGCTATCACGAGCGCATCAAAATGTTTCATGTGAAGGACGCTGAGTTTAATCCGACGGCACAGCAGGGCGTGTATGGCGGATTCCAGTCCTGGGTGGATCGGGCGGGTCGTTTCCGTTCCCTCGGCGATGGCCAGGTGAATTTCAGTGGTATTTTCTCAGCACTGGCTGCCCACGACTTTGATGGTTGGGCTGTTCTTGAGTGGGAATGCGCCATCAAGCACCCTGAGCAAGGCGCGGCAGAAGGGGCGGCGTTCATTCGCGATCACATGATTCGCGTGACGGAACATGCGTTCGACGATTTTGCCGGGTCCGGCGCAGACGATGCGGCCAACCGCCGTGTCCTCGGTATTTCCTGAGGAGAGCGGCAAATGGCGATTGAAGGAAAAACAGACGGTGCACTGAAGCGACGGCTGCGGCTCGGCATGGTCGGTGGTGGCCAAGGAGCATTTATTGGTGGTGTGCACCGGATCGCCGCGCGTATCGACGATCGATACGAGTTGGTGGCTGGTGCGCTTTCTACCGACGCCGATCGAGCATTGGCGTCAGCGCGCGAGCTTGGCATAGCCGACGAACGGTCTTACGCGAGTTATGCCGAAATGGCCCGCGCTGAAGCGGCACGGGATGATGGCATTGATGTCGTCTCTATTGTCACGCCAAATCATGTTCATCATGGCCCGGCCAAGGCGTTTCTTGAGGCCGGCATTCACGTGATCTGCGACAAGCCACTGAC
>JABJCZ010000197.1 GCA_018668475.1 Alphaproteobacteria bacterium
ATCCCGGAGAATCCATTTGCCCGCGCCGGCACGCAATTTGAACGAGCCCGGCATCGCTGCCGCACAGGCCATCACCCGATGATCCAAAAACGGTGAACGCGCTTCGAGGCTGGCGGCCATGGTCATCCGGTCAACCTTGACCAACATGTCGGAGGGCAGGCCCAGCATGATGTCACCGTGCAACATCACATTGACCGGGTCGTCGTCCAGCGCATCGCCGCGTCGGTCGGCCACCAGTGAGCGCAACTGCGGCAGATACGGCGCCGCCGGCTGAACCAGCAACGCATCCAGCTCAGCTTCGCTCAGCACCTGAAGCCAGCCGACGTGGCGACCGACAGCGTCCTTTCCCGCGTGAGCGACAAAGCGACGGAGCCGGCGCGTTTTCTCGAGCAATGTTGAGCTTTTGCTTTCAGGCAACATATTGACGAGAGGCTCAACAAAGCAGCGTCGCAATGCGGCAGGCAATTGCTGGTAGCGGGCAGCCGCAAGCTCGCCCTGATATTTACGATACCCGCCAAACACTTCGTCTGCACCATCGCCGGTAAGTGCGACAGTGACGTGTTGCCTGACCTCGCGGGCCAACAGATACATCGGCACCGCAGATGAATCCGCAAAAGGCTCGTCAAGGCCAGTGAACACGGCATCCAGTGCCTCCACCGCGGCACTGGCGGAAACCGGAATTTCCGTATGGATTGTGCCTAAAGCATCGGCAACGGCACGGGCCGCCGGACGTTCTTCGTAATAATCCGAGGCGCCCTCAAAGCCAACTGTAAAACTACGGACGTCACCGCCACCGCGTGCCATGGAGGCCGCAACGAGCGCGGAATCAATACCGCCGGAGAGGAAAACACCAATGGGAACATCAGCCACCAACCGGTCCTGCACGGCCTCATCAAAACGTGCAACCAGAGCGGCCTGCGCCGAAGCCACATCGGGCCAGCTCTTGTCCCGCGCTTCAGCCAGCGAATACCAGCGGCGCATATCGAGGCCCCCTGCCGAGAAAACAGCCACACAACCTGCCGGCAACTTGTGGACCCCCTTGGCGATGGACCAGGGCTCCGGTACCCAGCGCAGTGCGAAATAGAGCCGCATGGCGGCGGGATCAATATCCGGCTGGTGGTCCAACAGGCATTCCAGTGCTGCGAGGTCTGACGCAAAGGTGAGCCGTTTGCCCTGTTGGATGAAATAGAGCGGCTTTTTGGCGAACCGGTCACGCACGAGGTGTAGGTATCCTTTGTCTGCATCCCACAGCACAAACGCAAACATGCCGACCAACTTGTCCAACATGTCCTCTCCCCAGGCGCGCCAGCCGAGGAGCAACACCTCGGAATCATTATCCGTCGTGAAGCGATATCCTTCGGCTTCCAGCTCGGCCCGGAGCGCTCGAAAATTGTAGATCTCGCCGTTGTAGGCGATGACCAAGCCGTCGCGTTCCATCGGCAGGTTTGCAGCCTGGCTCAGGTCCTGGATGGCCAACCGGGTATTGGCAAGTCCGCAGCGCCGGTCCATCCAGGTCTTCGCAGAATCGGGACCACGCGGCTCCAGTCGGGTCAGCGCACGGGCAAGCGCCGAGGCGGTTTGCCCGTCATCGAGGCCGTCAAAATCAACTGTTCCCGCAAAGCCACACACGTGTCACCTCAACCCAGAGATACATAGAGTTGCTCATACTGATCAGCGCAAAGCCCGACCGAAAACAGATCAACCATACGCGCTCGCGCGGCAATTTTCAGCGCCGCACGATCCGTCAACGGCAGAGCCGCTACGGCGTGGATGGCCGCCGCCATGGCGGCAGAGTCACGTGCCGGTACAATGTGGCCAGCCTTGCCCACGACGCGACGGGAATCACCCACATCTGTCGCGACAGCCGGTAACCCGCTCGCCATACCCTCGGCAAGTGCATTGGAAAACCCTTCGCCATAGGCCGAACTGGAGAGGATCATATCCGCCGCCGGCAACAGGGCAGCAATATCGCTGCGCCGGCCCAGGCGATGCCAGTTGGCACCTGCCGGCAACGCCTCAGTGCCCGTACCAATAAAAATCGCATGTACATCGGACAATGTGCGAAGCGCGGCCAGCGCGGTCTCATGATCCTTCATCGGATCAACCCGGGCGACATGGGCAACAACGGGCGCGGCGGGCGGTATTCCTAGCTCGCGGCGGACCGCACCGCGCTGCGCATCATCGGGGCGGTAGTGCTCAGTATCAATACCATTGTCGATCACGCGCCAGCGAAACGGCTTGTAGCCGAGCCCGAGATGAACTCGTTGACCGGATTCGGAATTCGCAACAATTACATTGGGCATCGCCGACAACCGGGCGCAGAACCGAAGCACGAAGCGAAACAAGAGACTGTAGGAACGCACATCCATATCAGAGCACCGGACCCCCCAGACGAGCGGTGTCGCATACCATCGGCCCGAGCACCTGAGCGCCAGTGTCGCCAGCAGGTCGGCGTGATACATCCAGCTTTGCACCACGGCCGGGCGATATCGGCGAATGAGCCTGACAAGGCGTAGAACGGCCGCCGGGCTCGGCAGGCCGCGTCGCATGCCGAGGTCGTGCACCGGCACGCCAGCAGCCTCAAGCCGGGCGCGGAGCGCACCGCCTTTTAACAGGCTGACCACTACATCTTCACCACCCCGCCGCCGCCGCTCGCAGGCGAGCATAACCAGCTGCGTCTCGGCGCCTCCCATATCGAGGCCGGTGATGATGTGCATGACGCGCTGCCGGGGCTTTGCTACGCTCATCGCATCAACCTTGATTCACGCACCCGGCCACCCCATGACCCTTCGCTCCCTGATCAAACGTAGCGTGCCGCTGAGCTGTGCGTATTACGCGCTCGACGACTGGCGCGCCGGACGGCGCCTCGCGGGCGGGAACTTGCGGACCACGTCGGGAGCCCGCCATGTGGCGCTCGATCTGGATCACTCGCTGGGTTATATCGACAAGGTGTACGGAGATTATCTGCACTATGCGGGGCTCAATTATTTTTCCGGTGATGTTGCCGAAATTGGCCCGGGCGACAACTTTGGTGTTGCGCTGTGTGCGCTTGCCGGCGGCGCGGGAGCCGTCCATGCCATCGATCGATGGCGGCCTGACCGGGACGACGCGGCCCAAGGCGAAATTTATCGGGCGCTGGCAACACGGCACGGTTTTGCGGACCTGTTCGACGGCGCGCCGTCGGAGCAGTCCATCCGTCATTTGCAATATCATGCCGGG
>JABJCZ010000021.1 GCA_018668475.1 Alphaproteobacteria bacterium
GGCGGCAAAAGCCGCCACTGCGCCTCGTCCGGCGCCCCGGGCCCTGCCATTGAGCCGCACTGGTCGGCGTTGCCAGTGGCCGAGCGGCCACCCCGGCGAGCCTGATTTCCACTTTTGCGGCGATCCGGCGGTCGAAGGTAAGCCCTATTGCGGCGAACACTATTCGATGGCCTACATCCAGTCCAAACCGAAGGCCGCCGAAAACGCCGCCTGATTACCCGGCTCCAACGCGGAAATTGCAGGTGCCCCGGCGCGGATTCTAGATCCGCGCCGGCGGACTGGTGTGTTTTCTGACCTCATCATCCATGCGGCCGGCCCACATCAGCGCAAACATGTGAAAGTCGCCGAACAGGCTTTTGACCGGGTAAGTGAAAGTCGCCGGCCGGTTACGCTCAACAAACAGGTGCGCCGCCCAAGCGAAGCCGTAGCCAGATGCCAGTGCGCATGGCAACAGCCAAGGCTGAGCCAATATACCGGCCACCACGATGAGCCCCAACGCCCCCGCCGTGCCGATGAAATGCATCTGGCGTGTGAGCGGGCGGGTGTGCTCGCGCACATAGTACGGCCAAAATTCTCTGTAGCTGCGGATAGGGCTCATCAGGGGTCACCTGTGCGTCGCCAGCGTTGCCCGTTATACTATGCCAGAGCGATAACAAGCCGCAGGATTTAGCGGTTCCAGAGGAGACGCAAGCGATGCCCGCTATGGAGACGCCGATTTGTGATTTCGGCCGCAAGGCCGTTGATTTCAGCTTGCCCGGCGTCGACGGGAAAACTTACTCGCTGGCCGATGTGCGCGGCGAAGCGGGAACGCTGGTGATGTTCATCTGCAACCACTGCCCCTACGTCAAGGCGGTCATCGACCGGATTGTGGCGGACGCAACCTCATTGCAAGACCAAGGCGTCGGCAGCATCGCCATTATGCCCAACGATACGGCGACGCATCCGGCGGATTCCTTCGAGAACATGGTGCAGTTTTCTGCGACGCATAAGTTCACGTTTCCCTACGTTATTGATGAGACTCAGGCTGTAGCCCGGGCTTATGACGCTGCGTGCACGCCGGATTTTTTTGGCTATGACGCTGCTCTTGGGCTGCAGTATCGCGGTCGGCTTGATGCGTCGCGTATGGAGCCGATCCCCGACGTGCGGCGCGACCTGCTGGAGGCCATGTCACTGATAGCGAGAACCGGCAAAGGGCCGGCGGAACAGATTCCGAGCATGGGGTGTTCCATCAAGTGGCGATGACCTAAACCATCGCCTGAAGTCCTGTCGCGAGAGGCCATGCCGGCGTGGCTTCAATTGGTCCGGGCTGCTATAACCGGCGCCCATGGTGCCGCTAAGGCACACACTTTGGACCGGTGAGGATGTTCATCGTCGCGGTGCAGGCGGCAGGAACCGAATGAGGCAACAGTGGCAGATATTTATCGCGAAATTGAAGAGGGGTTGCGCCATGATCGCCTGCAAAAGGTGTGGCGGCGCCTCCGCTGGCCTTTGCTGGCCGCGCTATTGGCGATTATTGGCGCCGTTGTGGCGTATGTCGTCGTTCGCGACCTGGCAGAAGAACGCCAGCTGGAGCAAGGCGCCCAGTATGCGATGGCCCTTGAAACCTTTCAGAGTGGTAACCCGAGCAGCGCGGTGGAGCTGTTCTCATCCCTGGCGGACGATGCGGATGAGCCCGGTTACGTAATTTTTTCGCGGCTGCGGGCCGCCCAGGCAAGTGTTGCAGCCGTTGATACGCAAGGTGCCGTCAATATTTATGACAGGATGGCAGGTGACGGCGGTATTGATCCGCTATATCGCGATCTCGCGACCCTGCTGGCGGCTGATCGCCTGGTGGATACCGCGTCGCTGGAAGAAATCAATCAACGGCTCGCGCCATTGCTGACCACTGAAAATCCGTGGCGACCGCTCGCGCAGGAAATCGTCGCGCTAACCGCGCTTCGCGTGGGTCGCCCCGAGGAGGCGCGCGCCCTGTTTCTGGAATTGTCGACGGGGGCCGGAGTCCCACCGGGAGTGCGGGCACGGTCCGAGCAGTTGTTGAGCAGCCTGGGCGGCTCGCCCGTTGAGCCCGCAACGGCGGACTGAACGCAATGCGCCGCATAGTTTTCGCCGCCCTGGCGCTGCCTGTGATGTTGGCGGTGGCAGGGTGTACGGAGTGGCTGGGAAGCGTCGAGGCGCCGCCTCTACCTGGTCAACGTATCTCCGTTCTGGCGCTTGAAGGCAGCCTGACACCTGATCCACGCGTTGCCGATCTCGCGGTTCGTTTGCCGCGCCCCTATATCAATCCTGACTGGCCGCAGCCCGGTGGATACCCGGATCGTGCCATGCACCACCTGGCGGGCCCGGAAGTGCCAAAGGTGATTTGGCGGCGGTCAATCGGTGAGGGAAGCGACGACGACGGCCGTATTCTTTCAACCCCGGTGCTTGCTCATGGCCGCATTTTTGCGATGGATGCCCGCGGGCAGATCATGGCTATGGCGACCGATAGCGGGCGCCAGATTTGGTCATTTGATCCCACACCTGCCGATGAGGACGAAGGTGGCTTTGGCGGTGGTCTGGCTTTGTCTGGTGGTCGGCTGTTCGCGACAACCGGATATGGCGAAGTTATTGCCATGAACCCCGAGACAGGCAGCGTCATCTGGCGCGCCCGCCCCGGCGTGCCCTTCCGGTCCGCTCCGGTTGTCGCTGGCAAGAGGGTGTTCGCCGTCAGTTTTGACAACCGCCTCTGGGTTCTTGACGGGGTCGACGGTAGTGGCCTGTGGAGCCATGCCGGCATTACTGAATCTGCGGGCCTGGTTGGTGGTGCCAGTCCGGCGGTGGCGGGCGACGTTGTTCTGGCCCCCTATTCGTCCGGCGAGCTTGTCGCGTTGCGGGTCGAAAATGGCCGCACCATCTGGTCCGATGTGCTTGGTCTTCAGGGCCCGGCTTCAGGGGGGCTCGCGACGTTGAACGATATCAATGGCAGCCCAGTCGTGGATCGTGGGTTGGCCTTTGCGATCAGCCACGGCGGGCGGCTTGCAGCCATCGACATGCGCTCTGGGTCACGGGTCTGGGAGCAGGATATTGCCGGGGTCAACACACCTTGGGTCGCTGGCGACTTCCTGTTTGTCGTGACCGTCGAAGGCCATGTGGCGTGTTTGGTCCGTGACACCGGCCGCGTCAAATGGGTGCAGACGCTCCCCCGCTTTGAAGACCCGGAAGATCGCGATGGGGCGATCAACTGGAGTGGCCCGCTGTTGCTCAGTGACCGGCTGATTCTGACCAGCTCCACCGGCGTTGCGATTGCGTTATCCCCCTACAATGGCCGGTATCTCGGTCGGCTAGCCATGCCCGATGCCGTGTTCTTGCCGCCCATTGCGGCGGATGGCGCTATATATGTCCTGACTGATCAGGCTGAGCTTGTTGCGCTGCGCTAGCTGCGCTGTGAGACCCAACCCATGACATTCACCATTGCCATTGTAGGGCGCCCCAACGTTGGAAAATCCACGCTATTTAACCGGCTGGTGGGGCGGCGCGCGGCCCTTGTTGACGATACGCCGGGCGTGACGCGAGACCGCCGCGAAGGCGAGGGTCGTCTTGGCCCATTGCGGTTTCGGCTATTTGATACTGCCGGACTTGAAGAGGGCGATGACGAGTCCCTGGCCGGGCGCATGATGCTGCAGACTAGGCGCGCCGTAGAAGAGGCTGACCTTGCGTTGTTGCTGATCGACGGGCGCGCCGGCCTGACGCCTACTGATGAACATTTTGGCAGGATGCTCCGCCAATCAGAAACGCCGGTGGCTGTGATTGTCACCAAGTGTGAGGGCGAAGCCGGGGCCGGCGGTATTGCCGAAGCCTGGGGCCTCGGCCTTGGTGACCCGGTTCCGATTTCCGCCGAACACGCTGAAGGGTTGAGTGACCTGTACGACGCGCTGGCATCCAATATGCCTCATGCGCGGGAGATGGAAGACGCCGCCGGGCGCGACGAGGGCAAGGACGAAGATCAGCCGCTACGGCTCGCAATTGTAGGGCGCCCGAACGTCGGTAAATCAACTTTGCTCAACCGGCTCGTTGGCGATGAGCGCGTTATCACAGGCCCTGAAGCGGGGCTTACGCGTGACGCGATTTCCGTGGCGTGGAAGTTTGGGAACCGGGAGGTCGAGCTGGTCGACACGGCCGGCCTGCGTCGGCGCTCAAGGGTGGTCGAGGACCTGGAAAAGCTGTCCGTCGCTGATGCCCGGCGATCGCTGGGCCGCTCCGAAGTGGTGGTACTGGTATTTGACGCATCGCTGGAGCCCATGAAACAGGATTTTACGATCGCGTCGTTGGTCGTTGATGAGGGGCGCGCGCTGGTTATCGCGCTAAACAAGTGGGACGCGCTGCCGAACCCGCAGGAGACCCTGGAAGCCTATCATGGTGCCATCGGTATAACGCTGTCGCAGGCCAAGGGGGTGCCCGTTGTGCCGCTGTCAGCACTAACTGGGCGCGGTGTCGAGCGCCTCATGCCGGTGGTGCTCGAGGCTTATGACCGTTGGAATATCCGGGTACCGACGTCGGCCCTAAACCGGTGGCTGGCCGTGATGGTCGAGCAGCACCCGCCGCCACTTGCTGCAGGCCGCCGTATCCGGCTTCGGTATGTTACCCAGGCCAAGGCGCGGCCACCCACATTTGCGGCCTTCTGCAATCGGCCTGCGGATTTGCCGGACAGTTACCGGCGGTATCTGGTCAATGGGCTGCGGGAGGCGTTTGACCTGCCAGGTGTGCCGATCCGCTTTAACCTGCGCAAGACCAATAATCCTTACGCATCTTAAGACCCTGCGACGACCCGCTCGCCGTGTCGTTCGCACGCGGCTTCCGCCAATCCCAGAAAATCTTCGGCAACGTCTTCGGGTGATGCGATGGTGGTCGGGTCCTCCCCCGGAAACGCCTCCGTCCGCATTCGAGTGGCAACGGGGCCGGGGTCAATCAGGTTTACCTTCAGGTTGGTTTTGTGTAGCTCCGACGCCCAGCTCATGACCAACGCTTCGAGTCCAGCCTTGCTGGCGGCATAGGGTGCCCAGTAGGGTCGGCCCTCAGTCGCGGTCGTGATACGTGATGTTACGAAGATTGCGCGGCCTGCGTCCGACGTGCGGAGCAATGCATCAAGGCTGCGAATGAGCCGCCAGTTGGCGCTCAGATTAATGTCTATGGCTTCGTCCCAGAGGTCTGGCGAATAGTGGCTCACCGGGCGCAGGCCACCAAGTACACCGGCATTTGCCACCAGTATATCAAGTCGCCCGAAACGCTCATGGATCGCGGCGCCTATCTGGTTGATCAACTCGCCATCGGCAAGGTCGATGGGCACCAGGGTGGGGCGCAGGCCGCCGGCGGCCCGAATTTCGTCGTCGAGTTCTTCCAGCCCGCCGGACGTGCGCGCGGCAAGAATTAATTGCGCGCCTTCCGCGGCAAAGCGTCGGGCAACCGCCGCACCAATTCCCCGTGAGGCACCTGTTATCAACGCAATACGACCGTCGAGTCTACCTGTCATGGTCTAGCGGCTTTCCGCAAGCAGCGACAATTGCGCCGGGTTTCGCCCGTCTTCATGGTCGACCAGCTCTATCGGGTATTCACCGGTAAAGCAGGCGTCACAATATTGCGGCGTGGCGGAATTCCGGCCCGGTTCTCCCACCGCCCGATACAGTCCATCCAGCGATATGAACGACAATGAGTCCACGCCGATGATGCGGGCCATCTCGTCCACGTCGTGCATGGCCGCCAGCAGCTGCTCGCGCTTTGGCGTGTCGACGCCATAGAAGCAGGAGTTCGTCGTTGGTGGGCTGGCGATACGCATGTGAACCTCGGCGGCGCCGGCGCTGCGTACCATTTCTACGATCTTGGTCGACGTGGTGCCGCGTACGATGCTGTCATCCACGAGCACCACTCGCTTGCCCGATAGTGTGCCGGGGTTGGCGTTGTGTTTCAGTTTGACCCCGAGGTGCCGAATATGGTCCGTCGGCTCGATGAACGTTCGACCGACATAA
>JABJCZ010000457.1 GCA_018668475.1 Alphaproteobacteria bacterium
GGGGTCGTAAACATCCAAACCAAGAAATGATTGAAGTAGATACTAGAAAAATCTTATTCATTGTCGGTGGTGCATTTGTAGGTATAGATAAGATTGTAGAAAATAGAGTTAACACAAGTCCTGGGATTGGGTTTGGTGCTAAACAAAAAGAAACTTCTGCGTGTAATACTAGAGAACATATTAAAACACAGGACCTTCTTAAATATGGATTGATTCCAGAATTTATGGGTAGATTTCCAATAGTCGTAGGATTAGACGAATTAACACAATCAGAACTAGTTAGAATTCTAGTTGAACCAAAGAACAGTATAGTTGCACAGTTCAAAAAGTTATTTTCATTAGATGGCGTAGAACTAGAAATGGGCGATGACACATTGTCCGCAATAGCCAAAATTGCACACGAAGATACAACGGGTGCAAGAGGACTACGAAGTGTAATAGAAAAGTCATTATTGAAATTACAATTCACTCTACCAAAATTGGCAGAAGAAGGTTTAGTTAAAGTTATTATTACTAAAGAATTTATTGATGCAGAAGTGGATACCCCTATATTAGTGTATGCAGAAGATGATAAAAAAGCAGAACAAGGTATAGATGGGTAAAATTTACAAGAACAATCAAAAGACTATGATTGTATCTAACCATCAAATTAAATTTGATACATTACGAGTAGTAGGGCCAGATAGAGTCCAATTAGGAGTAATGAGCAAAAAAGAAGCACTAGATATGGCTAAAGCAGAAAACTTAGACTTAGTTCTAGTTGTTGAAAAAGCAGAACCGCCTGTTGCCAGAATCATTGAGTTAAATAAGTATAAATATGAACTACAGAAGAACGAAAAGGAAATGGCTAAAAAAGCCAGAGCGGCAAAAATAGATACAAAAGAAATAAAGTTTAAACCTAATATATGTGAGCATGATTTACTTATAAAATTAAATCGTGCCCAAGATTTTTTAGAAAAAGGTGCAAAAGTGAAGATAACTATTCAGATGCGTGGAAGAGAGAATGCGAATAGGTCAGAAGTATTTAATCATTTCAAAGAAGCGATTGAAACACATTTAGATAACTTTAAATGGGATTCAAACTTAGCATTAAACGGCAATAGAATAATAGGACTACTATACAAAGATGGCTAAATTTACACCAAAAAAGAAAGTTACAGGCAGAGAAAGACCAATAGGAACTCATGTAGAAATACAGCACGACAACTTCGAAAGAGGATTAAGACTTTGGAAGAGAAAATGCTCAGATGCAGGAACAGTTCAGGAAGTTAGAGAACGTCAAGCATTTATTAAACCGACTGAAAAAAGAAAGAAAATGAAAGCGGCTGCCAAACAACGCACAAAGCGTGAACAAGCAAAGAATGTATTACGTAAGAAAAGAATGTATTAATGGCAATTGATGTAATTGAAACACTAGATGTAAGAACTCTCCAGAAAGAGTCCGCTAGAGCATTGCTAACTATGGACGGAACAAGTCATGGAATAGCACGTTTTAATAAATTAGCACATCATAACTCGCAGAATTGGTACAAAGCAGTACTAACAGCGTACATAGAAGAACATGGAGGCTTACCTTGTGATGTAGGTCCCGCAAAAGATTTAGTGTTATTTTCCGAGAAAATTGGTTTATAAAGACTAAATAAGAGTGTACTAAGCAATAGTGTTTAGTATATAAAAGAGATGCCGAAAGGGTCTCGTAACAATAATAACTTGCTTAATATAAGGAGAAAAATTATGACAAGACACGTAACCACACTAACCCTGCCCGACTTCCACAGAACAATGCTAGGATTTGACCGATTGGTCGAAGACTTTCAAACGTTCAATACTGGAACAAACAATGGGTATCCCCCTTTCAACGTAGAGACTTCTGGTGATGATAAGTATCAAATCACACTAGCACTCGCTGGTTTTGTACGAGACGATTTAAAAATCGATGTACAAGAAGGTATTCTTACTATTACAGGTGAGAAAGTAGAAGCAGAGTCCGAAGAAATTCAATATCTACATAAGGGTATTGCTAATAGAAGTTTCACAAGAACTTGGAAATTAGCAGAGTACGTTGAAGTAGTTGAAGCAAAGATGGAAAATGGTATGCTTTACATTTCTTTAGAACGCATTGTTCCAGAAGAAAAGAAACCAAAGTCTATCA
>JABJCZ010000198.1 GCA_018668475.1 Alphaproteobacteria bacterium
CAAAGCGGGTGAGGGACCTGGCAATGGGGCGGGGATGGCCGCCGCCGCGCCGGTGAGAAATGTCGAGCCCGATACCCCACAACCTGAAACACAGCCCGAAGTGAAGCAGGCTGCGGCGGACGACAAGACGGATGGCGGTTCACCACCCGCTAGTTCTGGGACCTGAGGGGCGGCTTAGTGGCTGATAGAGTGGTAGAATCGTCGCGCATGCCCTTGATGGATCATCTCGTGGAGCTTCGGCGCCGCCTGATGTATGCGGCCGGGACCGTTATCATAGCGTTCATCGGTTGCTATTTCGTCGCCGACGAAATCTTCAACTTTCTGGTTGAGCCGTTGCGCAATGTGCTCGAGGGCCATGGCTTTGATGCAAAAGTCGTTTATACGCATCTGCTGGAAGCGTTCTTTACCCAGCTGAAGATTGCATTCTGGTCGTCGATGTTCCTGTCGTTCCCGATCCTCGCGATGCAGTTTTATATTTTCGTTGCGCCTGGCCTTTACCGCAATGAAAAGAAGGCTTTGCTGCCGTTTCTGTTCGCGACGCCGATCCTGTTTTTCGCCGGTGGCGCGATGGTCTATTACTTCATCTTCCCTCAGGCTTGGGAGTTCTTTATCTCCTTCCAGACTCAGGGAACTGAATCGAAGATACAGACCGAACTTCTGCCGAAGATGAACGAGTATCTCTCGCTCGTCATGAAGCTGATTTTCGCCTTTGGAATCTGTTTCCAGCTACCTGTGATGTTGACCTTGCTCGGTCGTGCCGGTCTGGCAACGTCGACCGGGCTTCGCAAAAAGCGAAAATTTGCGGTCATTGGCGTTTTCGTCATGGCGGCCGTCCTGACCCCGCCTGACCTCATTAGCCAGGTCGGTCTCGCGATTCCAATGCTGTTTCTATACGAGGTTTCAATTTTCTTCGTGATTGCGGCAGAGAAGAAGCGCGCTGCAAAACGTGAAGAAGAAGATGCCGAAATGGCCAGGCTGGATGAGATTCTCTCAGCGGTCGATGATGAGGACGAAACCGACTTCAATACCGGTCGGTAGCGCCAATTCTCTTTCGGCAATGCGCCTGCTTCGCTAATACTGCCAGTTAAGGCGATTCGCCCGAGCACGGGGGGCAGGCGGGATATGTACGACATTAAATGGATACGCGACAACACCGAGGCCTTTGATGAGGGCCTCGGCAAGCGCGGTATTGAACCGGCTTCAGCCGCCCTTGTGGTGCTCGACGTTCGGCGGCGCGAACTGCAGACAGAATTGCAGGACGTGCAGAAGCAACGCAATACGTCAGCCAAAGCCATTGGCGGTGCCAAGGCAAAAGGGGATGAAGAGGCTGCCCAAACTCTGATGGCTGAGGTGGCGGGGCTCAAAGCCCGGTATCAGCAGTTGGAGGACGAAGAGCGTGAGGCTGTCAGTGCCCTTGATCGCGAACTCGCTGCTTTGCCCAACAGACCTGCAGATGGCGTTCCGGTCGGCACGGATGAAGCCGACAATGTGGAGCTGCGCACGTGGGGTGAAATCCCGACCTTCAGCGCACCACCGAAACAGCACTTTGAACTGGGTGAAGCGCTTGGGCTGATGGACTTTGAACGTGCAGCCAAATTGTCGGGCGCGCGGTTCGTTGTGTTGTCGGGCGCGCTTGCCCGCATGGAGCGCGCACTTGGCACCTTTATGCTCGATATGCACACGACGGAATCTGATTACACCGAAATCGCGCCGCCAGTTCTGGTTCGTGAGGAGGCCGCGTTCGGCACCGGCAATCTGCCCAAATTTGCAGAAGACCTGTTCCGGACCACTGATGATTTCTGGTTGATCCCGACCGCCGAGATGCCCCTGACCAATCTGGTAGGAGGCGAGATCGTCGATGCTGCGAGCCTGCCGTATCGTTTTACGGCGTGTACCCCATGTTTTCGGGCAGAAGCCGGATCAGCCGGGCGCGATACGCGCGGCATGATCCGCCAGCACCAGTTCACCAAGGTTGAACTGGTTAGCATCGCCCATCCGGATCAATCCGAAGATGAACACGACCGTATGACGGCGTGTGCGGAGGCCGTGTTGCAGCGGCTTGAGTTGCCTTATCGGGTGCTGCTGTTGTCGACCGGCGATATGGGGTTCTCCGCACGCAAGACCTACGATCTTGAGGTCTGGTTGCCGGGACAGGACACTTATCGTGAAATTTCCAGCTGCTCGAATTGCGGAGACTTTCAGGCCCGCCGGATGAACGCTCGTTTTCGGCCTGACGGTGAGCGCCAGACCCAGTTTGTCCACACGCTGAACGGCTCCGGCCTGGCGGTTGGCCGGACGCTCGTTGCAGTCATGGAAAACTACCAGAATGCCGACGGTTCGATCACCGTCCCAACTGCATTGAGGCCCTACATGGGAGGGCTGGAGCGTATCGGGTGAGTATGCGAATTCTGATCGTCAATGATGACGGGATATTGGCGCCGGGTATTCGGGTTCTCGAAAAAGCCGCGCGGGCGCTGTCGAAGGACGTCTGGATCGTCGCGCCGGAAACTGAGCAAAGTGCAGCCTCCCATTCTCTGACCCTCCACGAGCCACTACGCATCCGGCGTATTTCTGCCCGGCGCTATGCCGTTGATGGGACGCCGACCGATTGCGTTTATCTCGCGTTCAACAAGATACTGGCGGATTGTAAGCCTGACCTGGTGCTGTCGGGCGTGAATCGGGGCAGCAACATTGGTGAAGATGTCACCTATTCCGGCACTATTGCGGCGGCTATGGAGGCAACTCTGCTCGGCGCGCCCGCGATCGCGTTCAGTCAGGATTACACCGACGCCGCTCGGGTCAAATGGGCGACCTCAGCAAAATGGGTGCCGAAGGTGGTGCGTGAGTCGCTGAAGGCAGGTTGGCCGGAGGGCGTTTTGCTCAATGTGAATTTTCCCGATATTGCGCCCTCGGCGGTGCGGGGGCTGCGCGTCGGCAAACAGGGCCGGCACGAAGCCGCAGATATGTTCGAAGAGAGAGTGGATCCGCGCGGGCGCACTTATTACTGGGTCGGCATGGCCGATCGTGGCAATGAGCGGGGCGCTGCCGGAACAGACCTGCGTGCTCTGCATGAGGGGTATGTCGCGATAACCCCGCTGCATCTCGATCTGACGCACCGCTCGTCGGTGACGGCATTGCGCAAGTCTCTCGGCTGAGCCGGGCTGATGGACGAAGCGCGTAAGATTCGACTCCTCCTTGAGCTCAGGCGTCAAGGTATAGCGGATACGGCAGTACTTGGTGCAATCGAAAAGGTGCCGCGCGAGGCGTTTGTGCCGGAAGCTTTTCTTGATCAGGCGTATGAAAATATTGCGCTGCCCATCGCCTCGGGTCAGACCATCAGTCAGCCGTATGTCGTCGCGTCGATGACAGCAGCGCTTGAAGTTGGCCCCCGCATGAAGGTGTTGGAGATCGGCACCGGGTCGGGCTATCAGGCAGCAGTGCTCGCCCATTTGTGCCGTCGGTTGTATACCATCGAACGGCACCGCGACTTGTCTGAGGAGGCTACTGAAAAGTTCAAACTTCTGCGCCTCACGAACATCGTTATGCAGGTTGCTGACGGTGGTCGGGGATGGCCGGAACAAGCCCCTTTCGACCGGATTATTGTTACAGCGTGTGCAGACTCGCGGCCGGAAGAGCTGATTGGCCAGTTGCGTGACGGGGGCATCATGGTCTTGCCGTTGACCGCGCCGGATGGCCGTGGCCAGAGGTTGGTGCGCCTGCGCCGCGATGGCGACATAATATCGCAGGAAGATTTGATGGGTGTTCGCTTTGTGCCTCTGGTGCCGGGAATTGCGGACAGTGCGGCGAGCACTTGATTTGGGTCGCGACGGAACAATCGCTTTTGAGGGCCACTTGGGAAAGTGTGGATCAAAACTGAAAAACCCCGCGCAGGTCATCCGCGCATCACTAGCGCTTGGCTTTGTGTTGCTGGTGGGTGTTGCATGTAGCCAGCCGCCGGCGCCGGTCCGCATGGGCTCGGTCATCCGGTCCGGATCCAATGATAATTCGCAGGCCACCAGACCCGACCCCGGTGCCGTTGTCCCGTTACCGGCGCCGCCCAGGCCGTTGGCTGCAAGGTCCGGCTCCTCGGCGAAAGCGGCATCGGCTAGCGCCGTCGGAACGGTGACGGTCGTAGCCGGCGATACGGTATATGCCATCGCGCGCCGCCACCGCGTGGGGGTGCGGGCGATAATTTCGTTGAACGGGCTGCAACCGCCCTATCGACTGGACGTCGGGCAACGATTGCGGCTGCCAGCGAGCCGGGGGCACGTGGTTGTTGGTGGCGATACGGTTTATGGCCTGTCGCAGCGGTATGGTGTGGATATGAGCGCGCTGGTGCGATTGAACCGATTGCCGGCGCCGTATCGCCTGAAGGTCGGGCAGACTCTGCAAATCCCTTCAACCGTTCGCACACCGGAAAAAGTCATTGCGACAGATGAGAGCGCACGCACGTCCAATGCCGCAGCCGGCGAGCCGGCCCCAGCGGTGTCAATTGTGGGCGCTGGCGATGGAAAATTTATCTGGCCGGCGAACGGGCGGCTGCTCTCGGTATTTGGTGACAAGGGCGGCGGCAAGTTCAATGAAGGGATTAATATTGCTACGGCGCCGGGCTCGAGGATCAAGGCAACTGCGGCGGGCACCGTGGCCTATGCCGGCAACGAGTTGCG
>JABJCZ010000199.1 GCA_018668475.1 Alphaproteobacteria bacterium
ATCTGCCGACCTTCCGTGCGCGGCATCTGCTCAACCTTGCCAAGTTCTTCCACGTCGTCGCGAACCCGCATCAGCACTTTTGTGCCCAATTCCTGATGCACCATTTCGCGGCCCCGAAAGCGCATGGTGATCTTCACCTTGTCACCCTCGCTTAGAAACCGGCGGATATTGCGGAGTTTCACCAGATAATCGGCCTCATCGATACCAGGGCGGAACTTCACCTCCTTGATGTCGATAACCTTCTGCTTCTTGCGCGCGGTCGCGGCCTTCTTCTGGGCCTCAAACTTGTATTTGCCGTAGTCCAGCAATTTGCATACAGGAGGCGCGGCATGGGGCGAAATCTCAACCAGGTCGAGCCCAGCCTCATCAGCAAGCTCCATACCACGGACTGTAGATACAACGCCCGCTTGTTCGCCGACAGCGTCAATCAGCCGGATTTCCGGCGCGTCAATAAATTCGTTAATGCGAGGCCCCTCGCGTGTCGGAGGGGTCATCGAGTGATTTCTGGCTATTGTATCAACCCTTTCAAAAAAATTAGACCAAATCAAAAAGTTGCCCGATCTTGTCGGGCTAGCATTCACGTAGGATCAAGCACGCCGGGCAAGAGGTCCAGCTGCTTCGTCCCGAAGTCTAGCTACAGCCTCTTCAAGCGCAAGGAATTCCTGTTCCTTGGACCCAAGGCGACGGACGGCCACGGTGCGGGCATCGGCCTCGCGCTGACCGACCGCCATTATGACCGGCACTTTCGCCAGGCTGTGTTCACGCACCTTATAGCCGATTTTCTCGTATCTCAGATCAGTCTCCGCCTGTAAGCCGCTCGCCCGTAAAGCGGCAACAACTTCAAGGGCATAGGCATCGTTGTCATTGGTAATTGAGGCGACAACGACCTGCAGTGGCGACAGCCACAGCGGCAAGGCCCCGCCATAATGTTCGATCAAGATGCCGGTAAAACGTTCCAGCGAGCCAAAGAGTGCGCGGTGTAGCATGACCGGGCGATGTTTAGCGCCATCTTCGCCGATGTAGGTCGCGTCAAGCCGCTCCGGCAAGTTGAGATCTACCTGAAGCGTGCCGCATTGCCACTCGCGACCAATGGCATCGCGCAACACAAACTCCAGTTTCGGCCCATAAAAAGCGCCCTCGCCCGGGTTGACCGTATAGTCATGGTCCATGCTGTCGAGCGCCCCACGCAGGGCAGATTCCAGTTTGTCCCACACTGCGTCTGACCCAATGCGCTTCGGCGGACGATCGGCAAATTTGATGGCCACGTCGTCAAAGCCGAAATCGGAATAGATGCTGAGCACCAGCTCCACAACATCGCGGCACTCGTCCTGCATCTGGTCTTCTGTGCAGAAAATATGTGCGTCATCCTGCGTAAACGCCCGCACCCGCATAAGCCCATGCAAGGCGCCGGAAGGCTCGTAGCGATGCACCTTGCCGAACTCGGCCATCCGGATCGGCAGATCTCGATAGCTGCGCTGCGTATGGCGATAAACCTGCACGCCGCCGGGGCAGTTCATCGGCTTGATGGCAAATACCCGCTCGTCTTCCGTCTGGGTCGTATACATGTGCTCGCGGAAGGTGTCCCAGTGGCCGGACGCCTCCCACATTGAACGATCCATGATCTCGGGCGTGTTGATCTCGACGTAATCTGCGCGCTCCTGTCGAGCGCGCATATAACCCACAAGCGAGCGGAATAGTCGCCAGCCCTTGGGGTGCCAGAACACAGCACCCGGCGCTTCTTCTTGAAAATGGAACAAGTCCATCTCACGGCCAAGCCGGCGATGATCGCGTTTTTCCGCTTCCTCCAGACGATGCAGGTAAGCTTTGAGATCTTTTTCTGTCGCCCAGGCCGTGCCGTAAATTCGCTGCAGCATTTCGTTGCGCGAACCCCCCCGCCAGTAGGCGCCGGCAACCGAGAGCAACTTGAACGCACCAACCTTGCCGGTGGACGGCAAATGCGGACCACGGCATAGGTCGATGAAGTCGCCCTGCCGGTACAACGTAATTTCCTCGTCGGCAGGCAGGTCCTCAATGATCTGGGCCTTGTAGTGCTCGCCTTTTTCCTTGAAAAAGCGAATGCCCTCACTGCGCTCCCATACCTCACGAACCAGCGGCTCGTCGCGCTTGACGATCTCGGCCATACGCGCCTCGATAACGGCAAGATCATCAGTGGTAAAAGGGGTCTCACGCGAAAAATCGTAGTAAAATCCATTTTCGATGGACGGGCCGATGGTTACTTGGGTGTCAGGCCACAGCTCTTTCACCGCCTCAGCCAGCACATGAGCCGCATCGTGGCGGATCACCTCAAGGCCTTCATCATCCTTCGCCGTAATCAGCCGCACACTCGCGTCGGACTCAATGGGCAAGGAGAGATCCCGCAACACGCCATCGACCTCAATAAGCAAAGCCGCCTTGGCGAGGCCTGGACCAATATCGGCGGCCACCTCGGCCCCGGTTACAGCGCCTTCAAAAGCGCGCTCGGAACCATCGGGAAGTTTGATTTTGGGCATGATCTTACGCGTTCTTCCGTGTGCATTCAGTGTGACAGATGCTTCTAATTTGCTCTCTTTGCACGCCTACACCATCCGCCATCAAGCGTGTAAAAAGAGGCGGCACTCTATCCGCCATGAGTCTCAAGTCAAGGCGCCAGAACGCCCGGAAATCCTAGAAAAATAAGGTTAACGTAGCCTTAGCGCGCCGTGAACCCGCGAAACAGACAGCGCGTCCAGCCTCGCTTCGTGCAAGATACCAACATCCGGCCCGCGCGGTGCCGTGATATCGGGATTGGAGGCGGCCGAGAAGAGCACCAGCGACGGACACGCCGCTGCCGCGATCAAATGCATCGGACCGGTATCGTTGCCAACCGCGCCATCCGCACAACGGGCCAACGCCGCGATTTCGGCGAACCCGGTCTGGCCACAAAGGTTGCGGGCCTCGCTGCAGGCCTCACCGATTTGCGCCAGAACATCATCTTCGGCAGAATTGCCAAGCAGTACCGGAACCAAATTCTGCGCCGCAAGTGTCGCAGCAAGTTTAGCATAGGCTGAGGCCGGCCAGCGCTTCTCCAGGCGATGGGCGGCGCCGCCGGGCACCATCAGCACAAAACGCGGCGGCAGGGAGAATTGATCAAGTGGCGCATCCAGCCACGACACATCCGGCAGAGGAACGATTTCAATGTCGGCGCCGGCCAGCTGCTCTGCCTGGCGTTCGATGGTGTGCATCGTGTCGCGCTGCGGATTGGCGTGAGGGTGTGAACAACCGGCTGCAATCCCCGACCACTCCGGACGCGGAGTACGGAACAGGCGGAAATAGCTGCTGGAGCGTGCGGAAGTCTGCAGATCATAGACTCGAATAAACCCACCAAGGCGCAAACGGCGGCGCAGGGCCAGCCAGCGCGGCACCGCCCAGGCCTTGGGTTTGTCATCAATCCAGATGGCATCAAACAGGCCACTTGCCTCGCCAAGCCCGGCAAACGGCGTGGTCGTCAACAACGTGATATGAGCCTGCGGATGTTGCGCGCGGATTGCCTTGAAGGGCCCGGTCGCGAGGACGAAATCACCAAGTGCGCCGTGTTTGATGACGAGTATGCGAGGGCGCTGTGTCATCCGGTGTTGTGCCATCAAATCAGGGCTGGCCTGCGCCATTGCCCTCCAGCACCTCGGCGTAAACCGAAAGCGTGGCGTTGCACATTTTCTTGAGACCGAAATGTTCTCGCACTCTCGTCATCGCGCGATGCGCAAGGTTTGCACGGGGATCTTCCGGCAAAGACAGCGCCTCGCCCAGCGCTGCAGCCAGAGCCGCCGGGTCATCCG
>JABJCZ010000200.1 GCA_018668475.1 Alphaproteobacteria bacterium
CCGAAATTTCCTCCGCATTTCCCAACCCGGAAGGGGTTGGTGCGGATGTACGGGTGATAACGGTGCCGGATGTTTACCGTCTGCGTCCGGGGGTTGATTCCGCTTCTGCCGCTGAGGATTATGCGAAGGACGTTGCGGCAGCCATCGGGGATATGGCTGCAAATGGTATCAAACCGGCCGCCTTGCTGGTCGATACGATTTTCTCCTGCGAGGGGTTGCCAACTGTCCCAGCGGGATACCTTGAAAAAGCCGTCGAGCTCGTGCGGGCTGCAGGTGGCCTCTATATTGCGGACGAAGTCCAACCAGGGTTCGGGCGGACGGGTACCGCAATGTGGGGTTACGAACAGTATGACGTCGTGCCGGATATCGTCACCATGGGCAAGCCTATGGGCAACGGTCATCCGCTGGCGGGGGTCGTGGTGCGGCCGGACCTGATGGATGCGTTCGGCAAGGAAACCACGTACTTCAACACTTTTGGTGGCAATCCGGTGTCTTGCGCCGTGGGGCTCGCCGTGCTCGACGTGATTGAGCGTGAAGGCCTGATGGAGAATGCCAACACGGTTGGAAACTATGCCCGCGACGGCTTGCGCAAACTGGCTGATCGTCACGACATCATTGGCGACGTGCGCGGCCCGGGCCTGTTCTTCGGGGCGGAAATGGTGCGCGACCGGCAAACCCGCGAGCCAGCGACCGAAGAGACCGGCACCATCATCAACGCCATGCGCGAGCGCGGCATCATCATCAGTCGAACAGGCCGGGCTGATAATGTGCTGAAAATTCGCCCGCCGATGCCGTTTTCCAAGGACAACGCAGATTTTTTGTTGTCGGCATTGGATGACACCCTTCAGGCGATGTAACGCTGGCCAACGGCTGTGAGCGACTTCAACGAGCTGCCAATTGAGGATCGCGCCCGGCGCATGAAGGCCCTGGCGATCGAAGCGCTTGTCGCCTGGGGCGTGACCGACTGCGAGCCCGAGCTTTTGAAGCTGCGGGAAAATGGCGTGTTCAAGGTGGTCATGCCAAACGGCGACCCAGCGGTAATTCGCGTGCATCGCGCCGGGTATCACAGTGATGCAGAGCTGAATTCGGAACTGCAATGGATGCGCGCGCTCGCTGACGCCGGCATCGCAGCGCCGGTCGTTTATCCAACCCTGGCCGGCGAGGATTTCATTGTCGTCAAGACCGACGACGTACCTGAACCCCGTCAAGTCGATGTTCTGAGCTGGATAAATGGCGAGGCTTTTGGCTCACTTGACGGTGGGCTCGACAAAGCCATCGCGCGTCCGGCGTCGGAGTTTGCGGCATTGGGACGGTTGGCTGCGCGCATGCACAATCATGTAGCCGACTGGGCACCCCCCGCGGGCTTTACCCGTCACGCCTGGCATGTGGACGGGCTAACCGGCGAACAACCGTTTTGGGGGCGCTTCTGGGAGCTGGAGCTATTAACTCCGGCACAGAAAAAATTGATGCTGGAGGCCCGGGATGCCACCCGCCAGGGCCTCATCGCATTCGGTCAGAACCCGGAGAATTATGGATTGATCCATGCGGACCTTCTGCCCGACAACGTGTTGGTCGACGGGGCAAATGTGAAGCCTATCGATTTCGACGACGCTGGGTATGGTTGGCATCTCTTCGATCTCTCCACCATCACGATGTATTTCATCGGGCATGAACGATTTGAAATGGCGCGGGACGCCGTTGTCGCAGGATATCGTGAAGTACGGGCGCTGGATGACGAGACGCTCAGTCACATGCCGTTGTTTTATCTGGTGCGCGGGTTCACCTATCTCGGCTGGATACACACCCGCAGTGAAACTGATACCGCCAAGGAAATTGCCCCGCTCGTTATCACTCTGGTCTGTAGCCTGGCAGAAGACTATCTGGCCGGGAAGCGCGGGTAATTCTGGCGAACAAGGATGATCGTGCCATCAAGGGGGTTTGCCCCTAGACTGAATGTGAAATTCGGATAGCCGGGTGCAAGTTATGGGAGAGAACCAGATGCCCTACAAGGTCACGGACGACGATATCGGAGTGGTTGACGAGTTTATGGATAAACCCGTCGGGCATCACTCAGGCGATTTACAGCGCGTGCTCAATACATTTCGTAGCGCCGGGATGGAAAACAAATTCTGCATCGTGGTGGTGGAGCCGTTCAAGCGGTGGCAACTGGCCGTGACGTCTGGTGTGCGGGGAGAGCCGGTGAAACGCCTCGACGTCTATTTCGACGATTTGATGGAGGCCGAGCGCTATGTCTTTCGCGAGCGTTGGCGGGAGCACACGGGCACCAGACTGAACAGATAATCACCGCGCGCCTTCGGATGATGGAGTGCGACAGGAACGGCGACGGACGGGGAGAGCAAGCATGTTGAATATCACAGGGTATTCCGATGAGGTAAGTGGCCGGCCCGGCGATACGATTCAATTTATGGTCAACTGTGAGCACGCCTCCTACAAAGCGGACATCGTACGCCTGTACTGTGGCGATACGAATCCCGCTGGCCCCGGCTACAAGGAGAAGCTGGTTCGATCCAAGGTGAGCAGCACCTACAAGGGGCGCCGGCAGGTGATCCACGCGGGCTCGTTTGTGCATGTCGAGCCCAAAGCCGCCCTCAAGGAAATGACCAGCTTCACGGTTCAGGCAATGGTCTGGCCGACCACGCCAGAGCGTGGCGTGCAGGGCATCATTAGTCAGTGGGACGCGAAGAAGAATGCGGGCTGGTCCCTGCAAATCGGCGCAAAGGGTGATCTGGAATTTCGTATTGGAGCGGGCAAGGGACGGACCGGTGTCGTCTCCAGCGGTGAACCGGTGCGGCTGCGCGAATGGAGCTTCGTTGCAGCTACCTTTGACGCCCGGACCCGACAGGTTGAGGTGATCCATGCGCCCGTGCGGCAATATGCGGGAAGCAAGGGCGAGGTTGTCCGATCAGCTAAATTGAAAGTTGCGCCCGGTGCGCCGGATGCGCCGCTGATCATGGCCGGCACGTGCCACGGCAAGACCGCACGGCGACCGCTCGCCGGCGACTTCTATAACGGGAAGATCGAGAAGCCGCGCATCGCCGGGCGCGTGCTGGACCGGGCCGAGATGGCCCAGTTCCAGGCGGGCACCCAGTCGGGGCCGCTTGCCTCCGAGGCAATTGCCGCTTGGGACTTTTCGGATGGCATTGACACGGTCCGGGTGACCGATCGATCAAGCAATCATATGGACGGCGTAATCATCAACCTGCCGACCCGCGCGATGACCGGCAGCAACTGGTCTGGCGAGAGTTTTGACTGGCGCCATGCGCCGGATGAATACGGTGCAATCCATTTCCATGATGATGATCTCTATGACGCCGAATGGGATGTCGATTTCAGCCTCACGATTCCAGACCGCTGGGAGAGCGGTGTCTATGCCGCTCGCATCCGGTCCGGCGATGATGAGGAGCATATTCCGTTTGTCGTGCTGGCCAAAAAGGGCGCGGAGAAACCCATCGCGTTCCTGCTCCCCAACCTGCATTACATGGCCTACGCGAACGAGCACATGGCGTTCAATGGGCCGATTGCCGAAATGTTGTCCGGTAAACTGTCACTCATCTGGCCGCATCATGAATTTTTGAACGAACATCGCGAGTATGGGGCGTCGCTCTACGACACTCATTCCGATGGCAGCGGGGTGTGCTACTCATCCCGTCTGCGGCCCATTCTGAACATGCGCCCCAAGAGCCAGACCCAATGGTCGTGCTATTCGGCAACCGATTCCAACCTGCGTGAGTTCAATCTCGATCTCTATATCGTTGCCTGGTTGGAAAAGTTCGGATTTGAGTACGATGTCATCACCGACGAGGACCTGCACAACGATGGGCGGGACCTGCTGCGAAATTACCGAGTGGTGATCACGGGCGGGCACCCGGAGTATTACAGCAAGTCGATGCGCGATGCGGTCTATGACTTTACCCAGACCGGCGGTCGGCTCATGTACATGGGCGGCAACGGTTTCTACTGGCGCATTGCCATGCACAACGAAGTGCCGGGCGTCATCGAGGTGCGCCGATGCGATGCGGCGATCAAGACCTGGGAGGCGCAATCAGGCGAATACCATCATTCGTTTACCGGTGAACATGGCGGGCTTTGGCGCCATCAGGGCGATAGCGCCCCGCAGCAG
>JABJCZ010000201.1 GCA_018668475.1 Alphaproteobacteria bacterium
CAACTGTCTAGAAGTTAAACACGCGCCTAGGCCGAATCTGCACACCATCAGCTTCGGCCATCGCTACCAAGCGAGACCCCTGCATCGCGCAGACCAGCCCATTACCCGTGTAGGGCGTTGCCACTGTCTGGCCGTGGCGCAGACAATTGGCTTCATTTTCAGTCAGTTCCAACGCCGGGATGTCGGCCAGCGCGGCCTGAACCGGGAGCACTTGCTCCAAGAGCGCGGCACTATGCCCGAGCGATTCGAGTTTATCCAGCGAATTCGCCATCGGTTCTTCAAACGGACCACTTACCGTCCGCCGCAATACGGTGACATGGCCGAGCGTTCCCAGTTCACGGGCTATATCGCGCACCAGTGCCCGGATATAGGTGCCTTTGCCGCAATTGACCTCAAATGTTGCCCAATCGGGACCACTATCGGTCAGCTCAAAACTGTGGACCGTGATATCGCGGGGCGAAAGCACAAGGGCCTCATTGGCTCGCGCCAGCGCATAGGCCCGTTTCCCATCTACTTTGATGGCGGAGTAATCCGGCGGTATCTGGCTGATAACACCAACAAATTGCGGCAAAAGGGCCTCAATCTGACCGGCCTCGGGCAAAACTTCTGAGCATCCGGTTACCTTGCCGTCAGCATCATCAGTATCGCGCGCCTCACCCCATTTGACCTTGAAAGTGTAGGTCTTGGCGTCATCCATGATATGCGAAACGACCTTGGTTGCCTCACCCAGTGCGACAGCAAGAATACCGGTCGCCAGCGGATCCAATGTGCCGGCATGACCAGCTTTGTCGCGTCGGCCCATGTCCATCAACCGCTTGACCCGGTTGACCACACCAGCCGACGTCACCCCGGCCGGCTTGTCGATGACCAGCCAGCCACTCGGACATTGCGCGCCAGGCTCAGCTTTCCTCGCCATCCCGCGCCGTATCCTGCAAAAGGGAGCCGATCCGATTGGCTTCATCGAATGTGCGGTCAATCGAAAATCGGAGCTTGGGCGAAAAGCGCAGGTTCACACGTTTGTTGAGTTCACCTCGAATTGCCGGCGACGCACGATTGAGCGCGGCCTCAATGGCATCTTCATCTCCACCACCGAGTGGCATGAAATAGGCGATCGCCATTCGGAGGTCGGGGGTCATCCTGACCTCGGACACGGTTATGATCACGTCGACCAAATCCGGGTCGCGCAGATAGCCGCGCTGAAGGACCTCCATCAAGGCGCCACGTACCAGTTCACCGACCCGCAATTGTCGTTGACTTGGTGCGCGCGAACCGGCCGATGATTTTCGTGTCATGGTTACTGTCACCAGGCCGGCGGACGGAGGCTTAGCCCGGCCCGCCAGGCTCTTACGTTAATCGGCCAGTTTTCTGGCGACTTCTTCGATCTCGTAAAACTCGAGAACGTCGTTCTCACGCAGGTCGTCGTATTTTTCGAAAGACATACCGCACTCGTAGCCTTCCTTGACCTCCCGCACGTCGTCCTTGAACCGCTTGAGCGTTTTCAACGTGCCATCGTGGATCACCACGTCATCACGCAGCAGCCTGACTTTGGCGCCTCGTTTGACGGTACCATCGGTCACCCGACAGCCAGCAATCTTTCCGGTCTTCCCGACGCTGAAGACTTGCAGAACCTGGGCATTGCCCAGGAACTGCTCGCGCAGGGTCGGTTTCAACATGCCCTCAAGGGCGGCCTTGATATCATCGACCACATCGTAAATGACGGCGTAGTAGCGGATTTCGACGCCATCGCGTCGCGCCATATCGCGGGCCTGCTTGTTGGCCCGCACATTAAACCCGATCACTGTCGCACCCGACGCCTGAGCCAGAGTCACATCTGATTCTGTAATACCGCCAGCGCCCGTATGCAGTAATTGCACGGCAACCTCATCGGTCCCCAACTTGCGAAGTGCGCCGACAATGGCTTCAGTCGAACCCTGCACATCGCCCTTGATCACCAGGGGCATCTCGGTCAACACCTGCTCACCGGCATTCGCAAACATCTGTTCGATGGAAACTGGTGCCGAACCCCGCACAGTGCGCTCGGTGCGTTCCTTCGCTTGACGGAACTCTGCAACCTCGCGCGCCTGACGCTCGCTTTCAACAACGACAAATTCGTCACCGGCTTCCGGCACACCCGCAAGCCCCAAAACCTCGACCGGCATGGCTGGCCCGACGTCCATGGCCGTACGGCCACGATCATCCGTCATCGCCCGTACACGACCCCACTGAGCGCCCGCCACAATGAGATCGCCAACGTTGAGCGTGCCACGCTGCACCAATAACGTTGCTGTGATGCCCCGACTGCGATCAACCTTGGCTTCCAGCACCGCGCCTTCGGCGGCGCGGGCCGGGTTGGCCTTGAGCTCCAACACCTCGGCCTGAAGCAGAATGGCTTCCTCCAGCTTGTCGAGGTTCAATTTTTCCTTGGCTGAAACTTCCACCGCCAAAATATCGCCACCAAGCTCTTCCGTCACGAGCTCGTGCTGCAGCATGTCATTGCGCACCCGGTCAGCATTTGCATCCGGCCGGTCCATCTTGTTGATGGCGACAATAATTGGCGCGCCGGCTGCACGGGCGTGATTAATGGCTTCAACGGTCTGCGGCATGATGCCGTCATCAGCGGCAACAACGAGCACAACGATATCTGTCACCTTTGCACCGCGCGCGCGCATCTGCGTAAACGCAGCATGACCCGGGGTATCGACAAAGGTGATGCGTGCGCCGGATGGCAAGACGACCTGATAGGCACCAATATGCTGGGTAATGCCACCGGCCTCACCAGCAGCCACATCGGTCGCCCGCAACGCATCCAGCAAAGATGTTTTGCCGTGATCCACATGCCCCATCACCGTGACAACAGGAGGACGCGGCAACAGCAATTCGTCGCTGTCTAACTCACCCTTCAAGCCAATTTCCACGTCGGCGGCACTGACCCGCTTTACCTTCTGGCCAAATTCAGCGACCGCAAGCTCCGCCGTGTCCGCATCGAGAGTCTGCGTGATGGTAACGGGCACTCCCATATTGAAGAGGGTTTTGACAACCTCCACACCGCGCACGGCCATGCGGTTCGCCAGCTCCTGAACAGTAATGCTTTCTGGCACCACCACTTCACGCACCATTGGCTTGGCCGCATCACCGCCGGACGACGCCTCGCGGCGGTCGCGTTCGCGCTGACGCTTGAGAGCCGCCAGACTACGTCCCCGCTCCTTACGGTCCCCGCCTTCAAGGGCCTCTGAAACGGTCAATCGGCCGGCACGACGGCGCGGCTCATTGCGCTCGCGACGAACCGGTGGCGTGCGGCGCGCTTCCTGTTTGCGCTTCGGCGCAGCTGCACGCGGTTCGGCGCGCTCAGCATCGGGGCCGGCGTCGGCTGCAGCCACTGCGCTTGCTGCCTCTTCGGCTGCCACAGCTTCCTGCTCAGCAATCAGGCGCTCTGAGGCGGCATGTTCGGATTTCTTCCGCTCTGTTTCCTCGGCGAGTTTGCGCTTTGCTTCCTTTGCAGCACGACGTTCAGCCTCGTCCCGCTCTTTTTCGCGCAGGGCTTCTTCTATGGCCTCGCGCTCAGCCGCAACTTCCGCTTTCTCCCGAGCTTCACGCTCAGCCTTGACGGCATCGCCCACGGCGCGCGCGCGCGTCGCCTTTTCATCTTCGGTCAGAGTCCGCAATACAAAACGGGATTTCGAATCGCTCTTTGCTGGCTCGCTGGCCGCAACTTTTGATGCGACCTTCGGCGCAGCGGCAGCAGGCGCAGTCGGCTTGGCCGCAGGTTCTGCAGCCCGCAACGTCGCATCCTGTACGCTTTGAGACTCGGCCTTGGGGTCCGTTTTCTCAGGCGTCTCAGCTGTGCGTTTGGCGCTTCTTTTCCGACGAACTTCAACGGCGACAGGACGGCTCCGGCCATGCGAAAAGCTCTGACGCACCTGACCAGCATCGGCCGATTGCTTCAGCTCAAGCGTGCCCGGCCGCTTCAGTGTCAGCGGCTTCTTGGCAGGTGTATCGGTATCGCTGGTCTTGTCACTCATACATTTTCACTTTCGGAACGTCAGCCGTTCAACTCGTTGGAAACACCGGAAACACCAGAAACATCAGGCGCCTTGGATGGAAGTCGCGATTCGTCGGCGGATCGAAAACCGGCAAGCCGGGCTGCGTCGCCCAGAAACCTGTCGGCAAAGTTTCCGTGCAGCAAGGCTGCGTGCACGACGTGGTCACGGCCAAGCACACCTGCCAGTTCCGGGCTGGTCAATGTTTCAATTGACGGCAACTCGCCTGCCAGAGCGCGCATACGATTACGCGAATCAGGCCGCCCATCGACTGCCTGAACAAGCACATCAACGCGGCCGTCACTTATTGCGGCCCGAACCTTTTCATGACCGCACACAACCTCGCCGGCTCGCCGGGCGAGACTTATCCAACTCAAAGTCCTTGCGGCCAATTGCTCACCAACACGATCAACCAGGCCAGCCTCAATTTTCAGCGACCGTTTCGCCGCCTTGGAGAATAAGCGCCCCGTCGCGGCCGCTTCAACTGAGGCGCGGGTGGCCTCAACCCACATGCCACGCCCCGGTAATCGGCCTGTCACGTCTGGAACCACCGACCCGTCGGGGTCCGCCACAAAACGAATCATCGACGCTTTCGGCAGATTCCGCCGTGTAACCAAGCATCTCCGCTCGCCACTAGCGGATCGTGCCGCGCGAGCGGACGCCGAGGTGGCGACTGATGAGGTCGTATCGGGCTGAGCCAGGTTCATTCTGATGCGGTCTCCTCCGCATCGGCGGCACCAGCAGTCTCGTCACCACCTTCACTATTGGCAGCGGCTTCCGGTGCGTCCTCATCATCAAACCAATGAGCCCGCGCCGCCATGATGATCTCATTCGCGACGTCAGCATCGGGGGCCAGTTCACCGAGAATTTCGATCAGTTCATCACCGGCAAGGTCACCCAGATCATCGAGGGTTTTGACCTCGGCCGCGCCGAGTTTGGCCAACCGGGCCGGCGTCATCTGTTCGAGAGCCGCAACCTCATCAGTTACGCCAAACTCGACCCGCTGATCGGAATACTTCTGATCCAGTGTCGCGATATAGTCCTGTGCGCGGCGCTGCAATTCGGCGGCGATGTCCTCGTCGAACCCTTCAATCGTTGCCAGCTCTTCTACCGGTGCCAGGGAAACATCATCGACGTCGGTAAACCCTTCGGTGACAAGCAACTGGGCAATCACCTCGTCAACATCGAGGGCCGCGATAAAGAGCTCCGAACGCACTTTGAACTCTTCCTGACGGCGGTCCGATTCCTCAGCCTCTGTCAGAATATCAATATCCCAGCCGGTCAACTGCGAAGCCAGTCGCACATTCTGGCCACGGCGGCCGATGGCCAGGCTCAGCTGATCATCAGGCACGACCACCTCGATCCGCTTGGCATCTTCATCAAGCACGACCTTGGCAACCTCTGCCGGCGCCAGACCATTCACGATGAATGTCGCGGGATCTGGCGACCATTGAATGATGTCGATCTTTTCGCCCTGCAGCTCGCTGACAACGGCCTGAACACGGCTGCCCCGCATCCCAACACATGCACCGACGGGATCGATGCTGGCATCGTTTGACAGAACAGCAATTTTGGCCCGGCTGCCCGGGTCACGCGCAACGGCTTCAATCTCGATAATCTTGTCGTAGATCTCCGGTACTTCCTGAGCAAACAGCCTCACCATGAACTGCGGATGGGTCCGGGATACAAAAATCTGCGGGCCACGCTGTTCGCGACGCACATCGAAAATTAGTCCGCGCACCCGATCACCACTACGGAACGATTCACGCGGCAACAAGTCCTCGCGGCGAATAACTGCTTCGGCCTTGCCGAGGTCGATCGTCACTCCGCCGTAGTCGGCGCGTTTGACCAGGCCGTTCACGACCTCACCAACACGATCCTTGTATTCCTCGTACTGACGTGCCCGTTCGGCTTCACGAACTTTCTGGACGATCACTTGCTTAGCGGTCTGCGCAGCAATGCGACCGAAATCAACAGGCGGCAGCAGGTCGGCGATGTAATCGCCGCCCTGGGCTGCCGGG
>JABJCZ010000202.1 GCA_018668475.1 Alphaproteobacteria bacterium
ATTTCCTTGCGCAGAACCGTCGCTTCGGGTGGAAAGTTAAAGCCTAGCTTGACTGCGCGGCCACGAACTTCGACCACGGTTACTTCGATATCATCATTGATGATGATGGTCTCGCCAGGTTTGCGTGTCAGGTAGAGCATCGCTCTCGCCATTTAGTTCGGGTCGCGCAAAGATTAGCGCAATCCTTGGCCCGGTGTAAGCCCTTGGTAAGGAAGAGGGTTGTCGGCCTGATTATGGAGCTTGGCAGCATGCTTGACTCCGAGCCTTGGTCGAAATAGAACAAACAAGGAACATTTATCCTGCGCGTAGTATCTGCTGAAAATGGCAGGGGCGCATCGACGGGCTCCGGTTATGACCACTTTCGGCCTCCCGGAGTGATTGAGGGAGGTCTGGTTTAGTCATGCGCACGCCCTTCCGTGCTCCGGTATCGGGCGTTGTAACCCCCGGTTCTGTGACGTCTTCCGGCGCGGATAAGCTGGCTGGGTTGCGCCAGACAGTGCGGGCTATCGAGCGGCAGGGCGCGATGGGCTGTATGGCCGGCAGCAAGACGGGGGAGAGTGCAGAAGGGGCAGCCGTATTGCCCTTTGGTGTGGGCGTGATTGACGCTGTTTTGCCGGATGGCGGGCTGCCGTCTGGCGCTGTGCATGAGGTCAGAGCGACAGCAGTTGGCGATGAAGCGGCGGCGATCGGGTTTTTATGCGCCTTGCTGGCGCGTTTGCAGCGGCAGCGCAGTGGGGTGGTGCTGTGGTGTCAGCGGCGCGACATGCCGCGTGAATGGGGGGGGCTGTATGGCCCCGGTCTTGCGGCTTTTGGTGTTGATCCGACGCGTCTTGTGGGGCTTCGCCTGCGCCGGGCAGATGACGTGTTGTGGGCCATGCGGGAGGGCGTGGCGACGGCCGGTGGTGTGGCCGCCGTGGTTGGCGAAACGGCCTCCCCTGACCTGACAGCCTGGCGGCGGCTGCAACTGGCCGCCGAAGAAACCGGCGTGAGCGGGTTTTTGTTACGCGGTGGTGAAGGGCCACCGTCGAGGGTAGGGGGCATGTTTAGCCGCTGGCTGGTGCGGGCTGCGGCTAGCGGCCCGGTGCCGGAGCTCCCGGCAGACCTTGGTATGGCGCCGGGATTTGGCCCGGGGCGACCCCGTTGGCATGTGCGCCTTGATCGATGTCGGGGTGGTGCAAAGGGGGGGTGGGATTTGGAGTGGTGTCATGAAACAGGCTCTTTCGAGGCGCGTGATTGCGCTGTGGTTACCCCGGTTTTCGACGGACCGGCTCTGCCAGGGGACACCCGGGTGGCGCGCTGAGCCGCTGGTGACGGTGAATGAGGTGGCCGGCGCCATGCGGGTCTCGGCGACCAGTCGTGCTGCCGAGGATGCGGGGGGTATTTTGCCGGACATGCCGCTTGCTGATGCGCGGGCTCGTTTGCCTGGTCTGCGAGTTGTGTCTGTGGATCAGCCAGCGGATGACATAGCCCTGGCCAATATGGCGGACTGGTGCGGCCGATGGACCCCCTGGGTATCACTGGATGCGGCAAGCGGGCGTGAGATATCTGCCGGCCGGGGGCTATGGCTGGATGTGACGGGGTGCGCCCATCTGTTTGGCGGAGAGGTGCCGTTGGTGAAGGGTCTGGTCGCGCGGCTCCGCCAATTTGGCTATGAGGCGCGCGCGGCCATGGCTGATACGCCGGGTGCGGCATGGGCAGCAGCGCATTATGGCGATGATGAGGCGTTGGCTCAGGTGGTGCCGGCGGGTCACAGCCGGGCCATGCTCGCGGACCTGCCGCTCGCGGCACTGCGCCTTGCACCGGATGATGTGGAAGGGCTGGAGCGTCTCGGTCTGCGCCGGGTGGGGGCTTTGTACGGTATCCCCCGGGGTGCGCTGGCTCGTCGTTTTGGTGCGGCGTCTAGCCATCGACTTGATCAGGCGCTGGGTTTTGCCAGCGAGCCGTTGTCTCCACGGCGCCCGGCGACCCGGTTTCGAGTGCAGCGCCTGTTTGCCGAACCGTTGGGTGACGGGGCAGCGCTCATCGCTGTGGCGAGTGCCCTGTTCACTGATCTGGAGGCGTTGCTGATGGCGGCGGATAAAGGTGCGCGCCGCATTGAGCTTGTGTTCTATCGGGTTGATGGCAGCACGGTGCGCATTGCTGCGGGCACCAGCGCGCCGGCACGCCAGGCCGCGCATTTTATCCGCCTGCTGGAGGAACAGATTACGGCGG
>JABJCZ010000203.1 GCA_018668475.1 Alphaproteobacteria bacterium
GCGAAATTGAATGTCATGAATTCGATGATTGGCTTGAGCCCGCCCATCGCCGCGCCAACACCGATTCCAGCGAACCCCGCTTCGGTAATAGGTGTGTCGATAACCCGTCGTGCGCCGAACTCTTCGAGCAAGCCCTGGCTAACCTTGTAGGCACCCTGATACTCAGCGACCTCTTCGCCCATCAGGAACACGTCGTCATCGCGACGCATTTCTTCGGCCATTGCGTCACGCAATGCTTCCCTAATTGTAAGTTCGGCCATTGATCGCGCTCCGTCTTCAGGCGTCTGCGAGGACGTTATGGATGAGCTGGTCAGTGCCCGGCTCGGGGCTCGACTGCGCAAATTCGGTTGCTTCGTTCACCTCAGCCCGAATATCGCGATCAATCGCCTTCAATGCGTCTTCATCAGCGTGGCCGCCGGAGATCAATAGCTCGCGCACGTGTTCAATCGGGTCTCGCTCGTGACGAACCTTGCTGACTTCTTCCTTACTGCGATATTTCGCTGGATCCGACATGGAATGGCCGCGATAGCGATAGGTCATCATCTCAAGAAGAATCGGGCCCTTGCCCTTGCGGCAATGATCAACGGCTTTAGCTGCGGCGGCCTGCACGGCGACAACATCCATGCCGTCGACCTGCTCGCCCGGAATGCCGAAGGCGACGCCCCGTCGATGCAGCTCCTCAATGGCAGTGGACCGCGCGATGGAGGTGCCCATGGCGTATTGGTTGTTCTCAATGACGTAGACCACCGGCAACTCCCACAGGGCTGCCATGTTAAAGGCCTCGAACACCTGCCCCTGGTTGGCTGCTCCGTCACCAAAATAGGTGACGCTGACCTTCTTGTTGTCTTTGTATTTATTGGCAAAGCCGAGCCCGGTGCCAAGCGGCACTTGTGCGCCAACGATACCGTTGCCGCCGTAGAATGCGCCCTCAATATACATGTGCATGGATCCACCCATGCCGCCCGATACACCACCCTCGCGCCCCGCGAGTTCGGCCATGATCGCTTTCGGACTGCCTCCACCTGCCAGCATGTGGGCGTGGCAACGGTAGCCGGTAATAACCGAATCACCGGGCTCAAGCGTCTTCTGGATACCGGTGATAACCGCTTCCTGCCCGATATAGAGGTGGCAGAATCCGCCGATCAGTCCCATTCCGTATAGCTGACCGGCCTTTTCTTCAAAACGCCGGATGAGCAGCATGTCGCGAAAATAGGTAAGCAACTCATCGCGCGTAACGCTGGATGCGTTATTTGCGCGCGCCGATTTGGTTTTGCCCGCTTTTCGTTTTTTTGCTGTCATGGAGGCTCCCGCACCGGTGCGTGTCGTGCGCGCTTTTCGCGTTGGCCCAGCTACCGTCATTTTGGCGCCGGAAGAAGGCCAAATTACCGACTGGCCCGTCTAATGACAAGCCCCGAGACCCAAAGAGGTTAGCAGGACAAGTAAATATTACGTGCGAATACGTTGCGTGGTCATTTACCAACACAAAAGAACGTTTAGCGGTTGAAGAGAACGATCTCGTCTTCGCGAACCAGATTCAGGACCAATCGGGCGCGTTCCTCGAGCAAATCAAGGTCAAGGCTCTCGGGCCTGAACAGTGCCGCTCGGTGAGCCAACTGTGCGCGCTCAACCTTTAATCTGGCGACATCACTCTGGGCCAACTCGACCTGCTGAGTTCGCTGAACCAACGTGATCAGCCCGCGATCACCCTGCACAACGTGGTAGCCAAAATAGACCAGTGCGAGGGCGCCCAGAAGCGGCCCGATGATGAAACGGGCGCGGAGATTTATTTCGCGAATCGCTGACGACATAAGACCAGCGAATCACACTCGATTCGCCCCTGTCAATACTGAGTCGCTCCTTTAGACTCAACGAGTCGCCAAACAGCTGTTTTATGCAGAGTGACGGAGTCGCGGAGCCTGATTTTTAGGCGGGAAGTATGCTGCGCCCTGCGTATTGCGCCGCTGGACCCAAATTCTCAGCGATACGGATCAGCTGATTATATTTGGCAGTGCGGTCTGACCGAGCGAGTGAGCCGGTCTTTATCTGTCCGCAGTTGGTCGCGACGGCGAGATCAGCAATCGTTGCGTCTTCGGTTTCGCCCGATCGATGTGACATGACAACGGCAAAGCCCGCGCGCTGCGCCATTTCTACGGCATCCAGCGTTTCGCTCAATGTGCCAATCTGATTGACCTTTACCAAAATGGCATTGGCAGCATTATCGCGGATGCCACGGCTAAGGCGCGCGACATTGGTTACAAAGAGGTCGTCGCCCACGAGGCGGACCTTGTCACCTAACCGCGCCGTCAAGGCCGCCCAGCCCTCCCAGTCATCTTCCGCTAGGCCATCTTCAATGGATACGATGGGGTAACGCGCTGCCAGATCCGCATACAGGTCAATCATGCCGCCGGAATCGAGCTCCCTGCCCTCACCGCTCAGCATGTAACGGCCATCCTTGAAAAACTCGCTGGATGCGGCATCCAGCGCAATGGTGATGTCTTCGCCCGGCCGAAAGCCTGCGCCCTCAATCGCCTTCATGACAAAATCGAGCGCGTCGACGGTGCCACCGAGGTTGGGTGCGAAGCCGCCTTCGTCACCGACGTTCGTATTGTGACCGGCGTCCGTAAGGCTCTTGCGAAGGGTGTGAAAAATCTCGGCCCCCATGCGCACGGCTTCACGAATATCGCCGGCCGATACCGGCATCACCATGAACTCCTGAATGTCGATCGGGTTGTCGGCATGGGCACCGCCGTTCAGGATATTCATCATGGGTACCGGCAGGACCCGGGCCTGCACCCCGCCAATATGGCGGTAGAGCGATACGCCAAGTTCGTCAGCGGCGGCCTTGGCCAGTGCCAGGCTGACAGCAAGAATGGCATTGGCCCCTAGCCGGGCCTTGTTCTCGGTACCGTCCAGATCGATCAATACGGTATCTATATGGCGCTGTTCAGTCGCGTCCATGCCGCTGATGGCCGGATAAATCTCATCGTTTACTGCCGAGACCGCATCCAGCACGCCTTTGCCGCCATATCGCGTTGCATCGCCGTCGCGGCGCTCGACTGCCTCATGCGCACCGGTCGAGGCGCCCGACGGCACTGCGGCGCGGCCAAAGCCGCCACCGGCCAACTGAATGTCGACCTCGACAGTCGGATTGCCGCGGGAATCAAGAATTTCGCGCGCCTGAATATCAACAATGGCAGTCATCGTGCTGTCTCCTGTGTGGTCGGCCAGTGTAGCCGGCGCCCAAACCTATAGGCGGGCGATCTGCATACGGCAAGCCCGGCGTGCGCCGCGCCAACCCATCCTGCCAAACATCGGTGGCGTGCAGCAGGTCCAATGGCTACGATGCCGCCCCGCATAGCTGAAGAAGCGAAGAACCGATGAAAATTCTGGTCGCCGGCGCCACGGGGCGCACAGGACAACACGTTGTACGTTTTCTGCATGAGGCCGGGCATACCGTACATGCCATGGTTCGCAAGCCGGAGCAGCGTGACGCCATGGCCGCGCTTGGTGCCGAGCCAGTGTTTGGTGATTTCACGAAGCCCCTTGGTTACACATTGCAGGGGTGTCGCGGGGCCGTTTTCGTTGCTGGCGCGCGTGACCGGGCCAACATGTCGGAAATTGAGATGGTCGAACACACTGGCGCGTTCACGTTTGTTGAGACTTGCCGGCGGCTGACTGTTCGTCGGCTTGTAATGCTCAGCGTGCAGGGAGCGCACGATCCGGAAGCAGCGCCCGAACAGACCCGTGACTGGGTCCGGCTTAAAGGCGATACGGATCAGTTCATCCGTGAAAACAAACTTGATTTCACCATCGTTCGAGCAACGGCATTGGGCGACGAACCTGCGACCGGGTTGATCAAGGCCGCGCCGGTGCTGCCGGCGCCGGAGGGTGAAATCGGCGATTTGTCCCGTGAGGATGTAGCGAAAGTGCTGGCGCTTGCAGTTGATGACCGCAATCTGTTTGACCGGTCATTCGACATCATGCCGGGCGATACGCCAATTGCCGAGGCGATGGGTCGGCTCTAGGGCCGGTTACCCAGATTTGGCGAGATCGTCGAATGCTTTGAGCGTGTCGAGCAAGGCCGGCATCTGGGCCAGCGGCACCATGTTTGGCCCATCGGATGGCGCGCTATCGGGGTCGGCGTGGGTCTCCATAAAGACTGCAGCAACGCCGATGGCAACCGCTGCCCGCGCCAATACAGGGACAAACTCCCGCTGCCCGCCCGATGTACCACCCTGCCCACCCGGTTGCTGTACGGAGTGGGTCGCATCAAAAACAATCGGGCAGCCGGTTTGGGCCAGAACGGGCAAGGCGCGCATATCCGAGACCAGCGTATTGTAGCCAAAGCTCGTGCCCCGCTCACAGATCATGACGTTCGAATTGCCCGCCGCATCCAGTTTGGCGACAACGTTCTTCATGTCCCACGGCGCAAGGAACTGGCCTTTTTTGACGTTGACCGCGCGCCCAGTTTTGGCGGCAGCCACGAGCAGGTCGGTCTGACGACAGAGAAAAGCTGGAATTTGCAGCACGTCCACCTTTTCGGCGGCCCGGTTGCATTGCTCAATGTCATGGACATCGGTCAGCACCGGACAACCCAACGTGTCCCGCACTTCGGCAAGGATAGAAAGGCCGGCTTCAATTCCGATGCCACGTGGGCTGTCGAGACTGGTTCGGTTGGCCTTGTCAAAGGAGCTTTTGTAGATCAGCTGAATGCCCCGCGCACTCGTCATCTTGACAAGTTCGGCAGCAACTTCGAGCGCGTGGGCCCGATTCTCAATGGCGCAGGGTCCGGCGATCAAAACCAACGGTAAGTCGTTGCCGACCGTTACTGGCCCTATCGCGAATTGGCGGGGTGATGTCATGGGTTCAGCTTATACCAGACGGGATTGGGCGACGGCCGCCTCAATAAATGATGCAAACAATGGATGTGGATCAAACGGCTTGGATTTGAGTTCCGGGTGGAACTGCACGCCAACGAACCAGGGGTGATCCACACGTTCGACAATCTCCGGTAATTCGCCATCGGGTGAGAAACCCGCGAACCGCATGCCAGCTTCACGCAGTTTGCGCTGGTAGTTGATATTCACTTCGTAGCGATGGCGGTGGCGCTCGAATATTTTTTCGGCGCCATAAACTTCTCGGGCCTTGCTGCCGGCAGCCAATACGGCGTCGTAGCCGCCGAGCCGCATGGTGCCGCCGAGATCATCGTTCGAGCCCCGACGCTCGACATGGTCCCCGTCACGCCATTCCGTGAGCAGGCCGACGACAGGTTCATCACAAGGGCCAAATTCGGTTGATGAGGCATTCCGGAGCCCGGCAACATTGCGGGCCGTTTCAATAACTGCGAGCTGCATGCCAAAGCAAATACCGAAATACGGGACGTCTTTGGTGCGGGCAAACGTGACCGCAGCCATTTTACCCTCTGAGCCGCGCTCCCCGAACCCACCGGGAACGAGCACGCCATGCACTGATTCCAAAGCCTGGGTGGCGCCTTCACTCTCGAAAACGTCGGCGTCGATCCACTGCATGTCGACGCGCACGTTATTTGCAATTCCGCCATGCACCAACGCTTCGGCCAGGGATTTGTAGGCGTCTTGCAGCCCTGTGTATTTGCCAACGACGGCGATGCTGACCTCGCCTTCTGGATGCCGCGCGCGTGTAACAATCCGCTCCCACGCACTGACGTCGGGCTCGCCCTGGGCATCGATAGAAAAATGCTTCAGTACTTGTGTATCAAAGCCCTGCGCGTGATAGCTGATGGGCACAGCGTAAATCGTGTCAACATCAAGTGCGGGGATGACCCGCTCTTGCGGCACGTTGCAAAACAACGCGATCTTGCGGCACTCGCCTTCGGGTATTGGTCGGTCACTACGACACAGCAGCAGGTCAGGCTGAATGCCGATACTGCGTAGTTCCTTGACCGAGTGCTGCGTTGGCTTGGTTTTCAGTTCGCCAGCTGCAGGGATATAGGGCAGCAGCGTCAGGTGGACGAACATCACTTGCTCTGGGCCGAGTTCGTAGCCGAGCTGGCGGATAGCTTCAAAAAACGGCAGGCCTTCAATATCACCGACAGTTCCGCCGATCTCTATCAGCGCAAAGTCGGTATCGTCGAGGTCTGCCCGAATGGCTTCCTTGATGGCGTCAGTGACATGGGGGATGACCTGCACGGTGCCGCCGAGATAGTCGCCTCGCCGCTCCCTGGCGATGACGGACGAATAGATTTTGCCCGCGGTAACGCTGTCGCTGCGCCGCGCCGGAACGCCGGTAAATCGCTCGTAATGGCCAAGGTCAAGATCCGTCTCGGCGCCATCGTCCGTAACGTAGACCTCACCATGCTGATACGGACTCATGGTGCCGGGATCGACATTGAGATAGGGGTCGAATTTGCGCAGCCGCACGCTATATCCGCGGGCTTGAAGGAGCGCGCCGAGTGCTGCGGAAGACAGGCCTTTTCCCAGAGAGGAGACGACGCCGCCAGTGATGAAAATGAACCTAGTCATGACGGGCGGTTACGCTATCAGACGCATGCGCTGCGCCCAAGTGGAGTATTCATAAACCGTCGTAGGGTCATGGATTCTGCGGTGTTCCGGACAGGACTAATTATCGATCGGCGCCGACGGACTCTGCGACTCGGCAGATTCGGATGATTGCTCAATTGGGGCCGCCGCTCCGTCTGAGCTGAGGCCACCTCCCTTGAGTTCGATCGCCCCGCTGTCAACTGGCGCGAGGTCGAGCGTATCAAGGACAGAGCCGCCGTTGTCGGACCGGTTGCTGATGATTGCCAGCACCAGGCTCAACGCCATGAATGCGGCCGCCAGAACTCCCGTCAAGCGGGTCAGAAAATTGGCTGAGCCACGGGCTGAAAACATGGAGCCAGGGCCACCAATGCCCAAAGCCCCGCCCTCACTGCGCTGAACCAGCACACAGCCGATCA
>JABJCZ010000204.1 GCA_018668475.1 Alphaproteobacteria bacterium
ATATTCCGCACTGGACGTCGACCATATCGGCCCAGATAGGCGACAATATGCTGCATTCGACCCAGGCACCGCTGGCGGGTGGCATAACGACGCTCGCAATTGCGGGCGCGCTGAGCGCGGACGACAGGTGGCTGGACGCTGATGCCGATGAGCGACCCCATATGGTCGCCGAAGTGGGGCTGCGGGCTTTTGCCGACCGCTCGTTGTGGCTTGGCCTTGGCCTGGGTCTGGGTGCCGGTATGTCCGCTCCGTATTCGGGCGAGCGGATGGAGCTGGCCATGGCGAGCTATAACCCGGCGCAGCACATCCCGGCTGGACAATTGAGCCCGGCGCCTGAAGAGCGACTTGAAGCGCCGGCCGCGACGAGTTTTACCGTCGTCGATTCTTTCGGTATGGCTGTTTCCTGCGTGATCAGCATGAACAATCTGTTCGGGACCGGGCGTATTGGTGCGGGCACCGGCATTATCATGGCGGCCGCCCCATCCGTTGACGGTCGCGGCCCAACGCCGCTTGGCCCGGTCATGCTGGTTAATCCGAACAACGGCACCATTTTCTTTGCTGGAGCCGCCGTGGGCGGCGCGGCGGCGCCAACTGCACTGGCAACAGTCATTCGCGAAAGCGTGATCGCCGAGCGTCCACTGGCCGATGCGATCAGGGTACCCAGGCTGCATCACGGTGGTGCGCCGGATCGCGTTTCTATTGAAACCACCGTTTCGCCCGATGTGCGCCGCAGCCTTGAGCGCCGGGGCCATAAGCTCGTGGTTGTTAGCGAGGTCGGGAGGGTCAATGCTATCCATTGCCCAGGTGGGCTGCCAAGAGATGCCACTTCCTGTTCCTATATCTCCGACCCCCGAGGATTCGGCATGGCGGTCGGCGGCAGGTTTTGAAACAGCAGTTTTTTCGAGGCGGTTTATGAAGGTATCCAGGCGATCCGGTGTCGCGCCCTTTTACGCGATGGAAATTTTGCGCGAGGCAAATGCGCGTGCAGCCGGGGGGGCGGACGTCATGCACCTGGAAACCGGTGAACCGACGACAGGTGCTCCCGACAAGGTAAAGGCCGCAGCCGTTGCAGCGATCGAGAACGCGCACCTCGGGTATACGGAAGCTACGGGCATGCGCGAGCTGCGGGAACGCATTGCCCGGCATTATCAGGATTATTACGGTCTCAATGTGCCGGTTGATCGCATTATGGTGACCACAGGCTCCTCAGGCGGGTTGCTGCTGACCTTTATCGCCGCCTTTGATGCGGGTGACCGGGTTGCCCTGGCTGATCCGGGCTATCCTGCGTATCGGAACATGCTGCGGTCGCTGGATATTGTACCAGTGACCTTGCCCTCGACCATCGAGGATCGGTATCAGCCGACTGTTGAAATGCTGGAGGCGCTCGATGAGCCAGTAGATGGCCTCATTATTGCCAGCCCGGCCAATCCGACTGGCACCATGCTGCATGCCGACGATATGGCGCCGCTGATCGACTATTGCGAGCGCCAGAGAATACGAATTATTTCCGACGAAGTGTACCACGGCATTACTTTTGGGGAGCGGGCAGTGTCGGCACTCTCATTTACTGAAAGTGCCGTCATTTCGAACGGATTTTCAAAATACTATGCGATGACAGGCTGGCGCCTCGGGTGGATGGTCTTTCCTGAAGATCTGATCCGCCCGGCTGAGCGTCTGGCTCAAAACCTCTTTGTTTCGCCGCCAGCTCTCTCGCAATATGCGGCACTACAGGCATTTGATTGTGTCGAAGAGCTCGATGCCAATGTTGAGCGGTATCGCGAAAACCGCGCCATTCTGGAAGCCGCATTGGCGAAAGCTGGTTTTGGTGAGCTGTCGCCCGCCGAAGGCGCGTTTTATCTGTACGTCGACGTTGCGCCGTTGACCAACGACAGTGAAGCATTTTGCCACAAGATGCTTGCTGAGGCGGGCGTAGCTGCGACACCGGGCATCGACTTTGACGATGCAAGAGGGGCGCGCTACGTGCGGTTTTCCTTCGCGGGGTCGACGGAAGATATCAGCGCAGCCGGTGATGCCATCATTCGCTGGCTGAACCCGGCCTGAGCTAACGCGTGTCCGCGCGGCCAAAGCCGCACGGACACGAGGTATCAGTCAGCTTCCTTTTTTTCTGCTGATTTGCGTTGCCACCAGCCGCGACGGGCGGGGCGAGCAGGCGCTTCAACAGCTTCCGCGGGTGCAGCGGCGGGCACTACTTCAGTTGCCACTTCAGGCGCCACATTTTCAGGTGTCTCCACCGGCACTTCGACCGGGGCCTTCACGGCTGCGGCGACCGGTTCCTCGGTAGCGTCAGTGGTCGCGTCCGTCGCTGCCGTCGGAACGGCATCGCCATTAGCATCACCTAGTTCAGCGCTGGCGTCGGCCTCCGGCTTCTTCCGGCTGCGACTGCGGGTCCGGCGACGGCGCGGTTTTGCCGGTGGTTTTTCGGTGTCCCCGGTGTCGTCCGCAGCAGCGTCCGACGTGGTCTGGTTCGCGCTGTCAACACCTGCGTCTGTCGTCGTGCTTCCGTCTACCTGCGTCGTAACAGTTGGGTCGCCACCCTCGTTTTGAGTGCTGGCGCTGCTGGCGTCGCCATTGTCGTCGCCGCTGCCTTCGGCAGAAGCGCCGTCGCCATTGCTCTCGGTTTCACCGTTCTCGGTAGTTCGTTTGGCAGAACGCCGCCGACCGCCGCGTTTACCACGCCGCCGTCGTTTACGCGGCGCCGGTGCGTCGCCGTCTTCCGTGGTTTCTGCAGTGTCGGGATCCGCGCCGGCTGGCTCGGCGGCAGTTTCGGCGGGCTCACCGCTTTCCGCATCGTTTTGGACCGTCTGCCGGCCACCCGCTGCATCACCATTGTCGTCGCGCCGACCGCGCCTGCGGCGCCGCCGTTTCTTCCGCTCGCCACCACCCTCGTTATCAACGTTATCGGGGGTCGGGCCGTTATCAATATCGGGAATTGGCTCTGGTGGCTCAATCGCCTCGCCGTCCTCGCGCGCTCTGATTCGCTCAATGTTGTACATCGGTGGAACCAGCGCGTCGTCGGAGGCGAAATCGACTTCGAAACGGCACCGTTCCTCAATTTCGGCGAGCTCCTTGCGCTTATTATTGAGGAGGTAATAGGCCACCTGAGTTGGCAAATGGACACGAATTTCCGCGCTTCGGCCACGCAGGCCTTCTTCCTCGACAGCACGCAACGCATGCACTGCAGAAGAGCCAATAGAACGCACAACACCTGCACCACTGCAGCTGCTGCATACTTCCATGCTGGCTTCCATCAGGCTCGGCCGTAGGCGCTGGCGCGACATCTCGAGAAGCCCAAACGGGCTGATTCGCCCGATCTGGATCCGCGCCCGGTCAAGACGCATGGCTTCTTTCATCTTGCGCTCGACGGCCCGCTGATTGCGATTGTCATCCATGTCGATGAAATCGATCACGATGAGGCCCGCAAGGTCGCGAAGTCGGAGCTGGCGGGCGACTTCCGCCGCCGCTTCGAGATTCGTATTGACCGCAGTTTCCTCAATATTGCGCTCGCGGGTCGAGCGGCCCGAGTTTACATCAATCGCGACCAATGCCTCGGTCGAGTTGATCACCAGATAGCCACCTGACTTCAGCTGCACATCCGGGCTGTACATCAAGTCCAGCTGGCTTTCGATCTGATAGCGCGCGAAGAGGGGAATGCGATCGCGGTAGGGCTGAACCTTGGCGGTGTGGCTGGGAATCAGCATCCGCATAAAA
>JABJCZ010000205.1 GCA_018668475.1 Alphaproteobacteria bacterium
AGCCTTTCAATATTCCTTCCGGTTCGATGATCCCGACGCTGATGGTCGGGGACTATCTGTTCGTATCGAAATATTCTTACGGTTACAGCAAATACTCTCTCCCCTGGAGCCTGCCACTATTTTCGGGCCGCATTCTCGGCGGCGAGCCCGATCGTGGTGATGTCGCAGTATTCAAGCTGCCGCGTGACAACGAGACCGATTACATCAAGCGGATCGTTGGCCTGCCAGGGGATCGCATTCAGGTGAAGGACGGCGTTTTCTACATCAACGAGCAGGCAGTTGAGCGCCATCGGATCGAAGATTTCACCTATATCGACAAATATGGTCACTCGCGCACGATCGATCAATATCGGGAAACCCTGCCCAGTGGCGTTTCCTACAACACGCTTGACGCAACGTCGCGTGGCTCGCTCGACAACACCCAAGTTTACACTGTGCCGTCCCAGCACTATTTCGCCATGGGGGATAACCGTGATAATTCGCTCGATAGCCGCGTGCTATCAGGTGTCGGGTTTATCCCTTATGAAAACCTCGTCGGCCGTGCCGAGTTCATTTTCTTTTCCACTAATGGCACTGCGGAAATGTGGGAAATCTGGAAGTGGGGTAAGACGACGCGAGGTGAGCGGCTGTTTACCGGGGTCAATTAATGCCTGGCGCGGGCATGCCTTCCGACCGAGGCGGCGTGGAAGACCCCACGGCCGATTTTTCAGGGACATTGAAATACCGCTTCAAGGACCCGTCGCTCCTCGCGAGAGCGCTATGTCACCCCAGCCAGGCACCGGGCCCCTTGGACAGCAATCAGCGGCTCGAGTTTTTGGGTGACCGGGTGCTTGGCCTCGCTGTATCGGAACTTTTGTATACGCAGTTTCCAAATGAAAATGAGGGCGCGCTGGCCCGTCGTCTGGCGTCGCTGGTGCGGCGCGATGCACTGGCGCGAGTTGCCGCGAACCTCGGCCTGGGTGACTATCTGAACCTCGGTCGTAGCGAATCGGAAAGCGGGGGGCAACAAAACCCGGCCAATCTTGCGGATGCGATGGAAGCTGTTATTGCGGCCATCTATCTTGATGGTGGGCTTGAGGCAGCAGTGCAGTTTATTCGTGCGCACTGGGTTTCCATGGTCGCTGAGGACCGTGAGCCGCCAAGAGATGCTAAAACCGCCTTACAGGAATGGTCGCAGGCCCGTGGCGGCCCCTTGCCGGAATATGTTGTCGTTAGTGAAGACGGCCCGCCTCATGCACCTGTATTTGAGGTCGAGGTCAGGTTGCCTGATGTGCGCGCGTGCCGTGCCGAGGGCGCCTCCAAGCGTGTTGCCGAGCAGGCAGCCGCTGGACAAATGTTGGAGATACTTCCCCGATGAGCGATCACTCAAGTGATACACACGCCGGGTTCGCAGCCGTTCTGGGTGCGCCCAATGCTGGCAAGTCGACGCTGGTCAACCGGTTCGTCGGTTCAAAGGTTTCTATCGTTAGCCCCAAGGTCCAGACGACGCGAAGCCGTGTGCGCGGTATTTGTATTGAAGGAACGACGCAGGTTGTCTTTGTCGATACACCGGGTATTTTTACGGATACCAAACGCCGGCTCGAGCGCTCCATGGTGCACGCGGCGTGGCGCGGTGCCGCTGATGCGGACGTAATTCTGTTGCTCGTCGACGCGTCGCGCGGGATCGACGGCAATCTGCGTGAAATCTTTCGCGGCCTGAAGGAGACCGAGCGACGCGCCCTCGTGATCATCAACAAGATCGATGTCGTTAAGCGCGACGTCTTGTTGCCAATGGCCGCTGAAATCGAGGATATGGGCATCGTTGATCAGTTGTTTATGGTCTCGGCGCTCGATGGCGACGGCGTTGACGACCTGTTGGATCACGTTTGTAAATTGATGCCGGCGGGGCCCTGGCTGTACCCCGAGGACCAACTCAGTGATATTTCAGAGCGTTTGCTGGCGGCCGAAATAACACGAGAGAAATTGTTTTTGCAGCTGCATCAGGAGCTGCCCTATTCGGTCGCGGTGGAAACCGAACAATGGCAGGACCAGCATAACGGGTCCGCCAGAATCGAGCAGGTCATTTACGTGCAGCGCGAAAGCCACAAGGCGATGGTGCTCGGCAAGGGCGGGCAGCGGGTCAAGGCGATCGGTGCCGCCTCACGGGCGGAGCTGAGTGAAATTCTTGATCGACCGGTGCATCTGTTCCTGTTCGTCAAGGTGCGCGAGCGGTGGGCCGAAGACCCGGAACGCTATCGCGATATCGGACTCGATTTCGACGTTTAGGGTGTCGCATCGCGGGGCCCCGTTCGGCCAGCCCTGTGCCGGTCGTGGTCCTGAAGCGTTCTGTTGTAGGCTGTGACATGGAATGGGCAGACGACGGCATAGTTCTGGGCGCGCGGCGACATGGCGAATCCTCCGCTATCGTCACGCTGCTGACCCGTGACCACGGTCGCCACGCTGGCCTCGTGCGGGGTGCGACGGGGCGGCGATTGCGCGGTCTCTATCAACCCGGAAATGAAGTTACGGCGAGTTGGCGGGCGCGTCTGGCGGAGCACCTCGGTACTCTCACGTGCGAGCTGGCTGATGCCCGCGCCGCCCGGCTGATCGATGATCCGCTCCGCCTCGCAGCATTGTCAGCGGCCTGTTCCGTTGTCGAGGCGGCGTTGCCGGAACGCCAACCATATCCAGAGCTGCACACGATCACAGTTGAACTTCTAGATAGGCTTGAACGAAACGAGGAATGGGCTCAGGCCTTTGTAATCTGGGAGCTGAACCTACTGGCCGAACTTGGATTCGGACTGGACCTGAGCGCCTGCGCGGCAACCGGGGAGGCGGAGAACCTTGCTTTTGTATCGCCGCGCTCGGGCCGCGCGGTCAGCCGCGCGGCGGGGGAGCCCTATGTGGAAAAATTACTGCCTTTGCCGGCGTTCATATTGTCTGACGGGGCAGATGCGCCGGCGCGGGAGGACATATCGGCAGGTCTCCGCCTGACCGGCTGGTTTATCGCCCACCACGTTTTGGCGGAACTGAGCGGTGCACTGCCGCCCGCCAGAGAGCGGTTTGCGACGCGGTGGAATAGTTCTGAATAGTTACCATATCTGGCTATCGCGGCTCGCCTGAGCCCAATATCTTGTGATATAAGCGCATCATGAGTAAGCCACTACAGCCTTCCGATATTCTACCTGTTTCGTTCGCCGATGCCCTTGGCGAGCGCTATCTTGCCTACGCGCTTTCGACCATCACGTCGCGCTCGCTGCCCGATGTACGCGATGGGCTAAAGCCTGTGCAGCGGCGCCTTTTGTTCGCCATGCGTGAGCTGAAACTGAACCCCGATTCTGGCTACAAGAAATGCGCCCGGGTTGTTGGCGATGTGATCGGCAAGTATCACCCGCATGGAGATACTGCCGTTTACGACGCCATGGTCCGGCTTGCGCAATCTTTTGCCGTGCGCTGGCCACTGGTGGAGGGACACGGCAATTTCGGCAATATCGACGGCGATAATGCGGCTGCCATGCGCTACACGGAAGCGCGCCTGACCGATTTTGCGATGGCCCTGCTGGAGGGAATTGACGAGAACGCCGTTGATTTTCGTGCGACCTATGACGGTGAGGAGCAAGAGCCGATTATCCTGCCGGCGGCCGTGCCGAACTTGCTGGCCAATGGCGCGACCGGGATCGCAGTTGGCCTGGCTACCAGCATTCCACCTCACAATGTGGGCGAGCTGTGTGACGCCCTGGCTCTGTTGATCAAGAACTCACGGACGTCGACGGAGGATATCTTCAAGTGCGTTCCGGGTCCGGATTTCCCAACCGGCGGGCTACTGGTCGAGGACCCGGCTGTGGTTCGCGAGGCGTACGAGACGGGTCGTGGCAGCTTGCGGCTACGCGCGCGCTGGGAGATCGAGGAACAGGGCCGCGGTCAGTGGCAGGTGATCGTGACGGAAATGCCCTACCAGGTGCAGAAATCCCGATTGATCGAGCGGATTGCCGAGTTGCTCCACGCCCGCAAGGTGACGCTGCTCGGCGATATTCGGGACGAATCGGCTGAAGATGTCCGGCTCGTCATCGAGCCCAAGAGCCGCAGTATCGACCCCGAGCTGCTGATGGAAATGCTGTTCAAGCAGACTGATCTGGAAGTGCGGGTTGGGCTGAACATGAACGTGCTGAACGCCGATGGCGTGCCCGGTATCATGAACCTGCGGGAGATGTTGCTGGCGTTCACGGCACACCGCAAAGACGTGCTGCTTCGCCGCACCCGCTTCCGGCTCGACAAGATCGCCCATCGCATTGAGATGCTTGAAGGGTATCTGATCGCCTACCTGAACCTTGATGAGGTGATCCGCATCATCCGCGAGGAAGATGAGCCCAAGGCCGTCATGATGAAGCAATTCAAGCTCTCGGAGGTTCAGGTCGAGGCGATTCTCAACATGCGTTTGCGGTCTTTGCGTCGGCTTGAGGAAATTGAAATTCGCGGCGAGCACGAGGCGCTGAAAAAAGAACAGACGGATCTGCAAAAGCTACTGGACAGCGACACCCGGCAGAAAACTGTCCTGACCAAAGAAATTGCGGCGATCAAGCAGCGATTTGGACCAAAGTCGCCGCTGGGCGCCCGTCGTACGACCATTGCCGGCTCGCCAAGGGCGATGGAGATGCCTGTCGACGCGCTGGTCGAGCGCGAGCCCATTACGGTGATCTGCTCTGAGAAAGGCTGGATTCGTGCGTTGAAAGGGCATGCGGAAGACAGCGTAGACGTGCGCTACAAAGAAGGTGATCGCGCGCGCTTCCGGTTCCATGCGGAGACCACCGACAAGCTGGTTCTATTTGCGACTAACGGCCGGTTTTATACCTTGGGGGCGGACAAATTGCCGGGCGGGCGCGGCTTTGGTGAGCCCGTGCGCCTGATGATGGATCTTGGCAATGATCAGGAAATGCTGGCGTTGTTCGTGCATGACGCCAAGCGGAAATTGCTGGTCGCCTCGTCAGACGGTAGGGGCTTCTTTGTGGATGAAAAGGAAGTGATTGCCCAGACCAAAAGTGGCAAGCAAGTGCTTAATCTTGGGCGCGGCGCTGAAGCGGCTTTATGCGTGCCCGCGATTGGTGATCAGGTTGCCGTGATTGGTGATAATCGCCGCCTGCTGACGTTCCCCGTTGATGAAGTGCCGACCATGACCCGGGGACGCGGGGTTATTCTGCAGCGCTACAAGGACGGCACTCTGAGCGACGCGCAGGTTTTCAGTTCGACCGAGGGTCTCAAATGGAAGTCAGGCTCAGGCATTCGGGCTGAAACGGCGCTTGATGACTGGCAGGGCAAGCGCGCCCAGGCCGGGCGAATGCCACCGAAGGGCTTTCCGCGCAACAACAGGTTCCGCTAGCGCTTTACTGCGTTCCGGGGGCCGGCTATCGCTCTGGCGGTGTCATTACCAGCTGAGTGAGGTCGGCACCGCGTTCCCAAGGTTTCTTCTGCCCGGCAATACGTTGCAGCGCGACGATGGGCATGTCTTCCAGAAAGCGGGACAGGGTTTCCACTGTCTCGGCAATCGGAACTGGGTTTTCTTCTGATTCGCTGACGATCAGGGCGACAGGTGGCACGCCGCGCGCCCGCATCGCTTCTACAGTGGTTAACGTGTGGCTGATGGTACCCAGGTAACTGCCGGCAACCAGCAGGCTCGGCACACCCAGGGCGGCCATCCAGTCCATAACCGTATGGCGCTTGTTCAACGGAACCATCGGACCACCGACCCCTTCGATCAGCAGTGTGCCTTCATTGGCGTCTGGCCATTTCGCCTGGGCCCTGCGGCAAAAATTGACAATCGCGTCAAGGCTGAGCCGGCGCTGTTCCCGTCGGGCAGCCATATCCGGCGAAATTGGGGCTTTAAATCGCCACGGCGAAACCTTTGCAATCGCGCCCTCATCTGGCGCAATCCCGAGGCTCTGCAATAGCACTGCAGAGTCGCTTTCCATAAAGTCTGCTTGTGTATAGCCGCTGATGACCGGCTTGAGCGCGTGTACCGGCCGGTTCAGTGCCCGCAGCTGATGGCAGATAGAAGCTGTGACGAGGGTCTTGCCGACGCCCGTGCCCGTGCCCGTCACGAAAAAAGTGCTGATGGCCCTAGTCTCCCAACAGGTGTGTTCTCACCAGCCCTGCGAGACGGTGAATGTCCTGTGGCAAGTGCGGGGCCGCAAAGGCAAATCGCAAACGGGCGGTTCCTTCCGGCACCGTCGGCGGCCGTATAGCGGTCACAATGTAACCCTCGCTATCGAGCATCGCAGAGGCGCTGAGCGCTTTCTCGGGGTTTCCCAGCACCACAGGCACGATGCAGCTTTCAGCTTCGGGCAGGCCGAGCAAATTCGTGAACAGTCTGGCGTTTTCAAGCGGCCGCGCTACGAGCTCGGGTTCGGCCGCGATAATATCGAGCGCGGCAATCGCGCTGGCAATGACAGCAGGGGGCAGTCCGGTCGTGTAGATGAACGTTCGCGCCCTGGTGCGGATCAGGTTGATGACGTCCGCAGAGGCGCACAGGTAACCGCCATAGCCGCCGATGGCTTTTGAAAGGGTGCCCATTTGCAGTGGTACATCGATTTTATTGCCGCCAACAAAGCCGGAGCCGCGCCCTCCACCGACAACACCGACGCCGTGGGCGTCGTCAGTCATAAACCAGGCGTCATACTGCTCGGCGAGGCTGGAGAGCGCGGCAACGGGCGCCAGGTCCCCATCCATGCTGAACACCCCATCCGTGAGAATCATCGCGTGTCCGTGCGACGCGCGGTGAGCAGCCAGAATTTCCTCTGCATGGGCAATATCGTTGTGGCGAAAAATTTCGAACCGGGCACCGCTCAGTTTGCTGCCGGCCATGATGCACGCATGGCTAAATTCGTCAGCGAGGATCAGGTCCTGTGGCCCCACAAGGCTCGGAATAATGCCGAGGGTGGCGAGATAGCCGGAGCCAAAGACGCAGGCATCCTCTGTGCCCTTAAGCTTAGCGAGGCGGCTTTCGAGATCGCTGAAAAGAGGGTGATTGCCGGTGACCAGCCGCGAGGCGCCGGAGCCAGTGCCATAGCGTGCGGCTGCATCCTGTGCGGCTTGCAGAACCCTGGGATCATGCGACAGGTTCAGATAGTCATTGCAGGAAAATGAGATCATCGCGCGGCCATCGCGCGTGGCCTGAGCGCCGTCTCCTCGCTCAGTCTCGACCAACTGGCGCCGCAACTGACGGCGCTCCAGCGAGTCGAGTCGGTCTTTTGCAAAATCGTCGAGAGACTGCATTGGTCCAAATAACTCTGTAGATGAAACGGTTTGCGAAGGCTCGTTGCTGCAAATCACGGGTCAGGTGTCGCGGCGCGTCCTCTTGATCGCGGGCATTGTCGCTACAGGCAATCCGTGCGTCAACGGGTGTGGGCCTGCGCTTGACGGTGCGCCCTCGCGGCCTATGCTTCGCAAAAGCCGCTGGTGCATTTTGGCATGGGCGGTCGTTATGCGGGAATGGAAAGGGACAGGGATGAGCGTTGAAAGTCTGGATACATCGCCGATACACGCGGGCCATATGGCAGGCACGTCCGGTGAGCCGCGCCACGATTGGCAGCTGGATGAGGTGCAAGCGCTTTTCGGCCTGCCGTTCAACGACCTGATTTTCCAGGCGCAGAGCGTTCACCGCGATAATTTCGAGCCCAATCAGGTTCAGATGTCGATGCTGCTGAGTGTCAAGACCGGTGGCTGCCCGGAGGATTGTGCCTATTGCCCGCAGAGCGCCAGCCATCAGACAGGCTTGAAGGCCGACAAGCTGATGGAGGTCGAGAAGGTTCTTGAGGCCGCAAAGCGCGCGAAAGAGGCAGGTGCCACCCGCTATTGCATGGGGGCCGCCTGGCGCAGCCCCAAGGATCAGGATCTCGAAGCCGTCTGCGCCATGGTTGAAGGCGTGAAAGACCTGGGCATGGAGACCTGCGTGACCCTTGGCATGTTGACTGGCCCGCAGGCCGGGCGCCTCGCCGAGTCCGGGCTCGATTATTACAACCACAACATCGACACTTCCGAAGACTATTACGGCGAGATTATCACCACCCGCACGTATCAGGATCGCCTCGATACCATAAGCAGCGTTCGGGATGCCGGCATCAACGTGTGCTGCGGTGGCATTGTTGGCATGGGTGAAA
>JABJCZ010000206.1 GCA_018668475.1 Alphaproteobacteria bacterium
CATCGCTACCGTGCCCGGCAAGGGCTTCGCGAGCGCAACCCAGCGCATGTCCGGTGCCCAAACGATCGGCCTGCACTGCCACAACAGCGCCCGGCGAAGCCGCTGCGACTTCGGCCGCGACGTCATCCATATCCGGGCCAAGCACCACAGCAGTGCGCGCCGGCTTCAGATCAGCCGCCGTCGCCAGCACATGATGCAGCAGGGCCCGCCCGGCCACCGGGTGGAGCACCTTCGGCAGGCGTGAATTCATGCGTGTTCCCTTACCTGCGGCAAGGATCACGATGGCGATTTCGCTCATACGTCGGAAAGATTCAACGGTTGTTCCGGTCGGTCGCAACAATAAGCCCGCCCGCGAATACGCGCAAACACTCAAAGCACGGGCTGGCATTATTCCCGCGCCTCTGCCATTGATGCACCGTGCCCCGAAGGAGCCCGCCGTGACCCATGATTTTGACGCTGTGCTGCTGGATTTTGACGGCACGCTGTTTGATACCGCCCCCGATTTTGTCGGCGCTCTGAACGCGCTACTGGCGGAGCTTGAGCTCGCCCCGGCCCGGCTTGAGGATTTCCGCCGGCTTTCGGGCTCAGGCGCCAAATTTCTGCTGGCCCGTGCGCTCACTGCACAGGACGCCAAATACGCCGACAGCGAACTGGAAGCTCTGGTTCCCCGCCTGCTCGAGCATTATTACGTGCGCATGACCAACGAAACCGTGCCCTATGCCGGCGTCGTCGAAACCCTTGAAACGCTGCGAAGCGCCGGCGTGCCGCTCGGCATCTGCACGAACCGGGGCCACAAATCGACGGCAACCCTGCTGGCTCATTTCGGCCTGGATGAGCTGTTTGATACGGTGCTGTGTGGGGATCAGGTAGCCGCCAAAAAGCCCCATGCTGACCATCTGCACGAGGCCGCCACGGCACTTGGTGTGGCGCCGTCCAGCGTGGTGATGGTGGGTGATACTGAAACAGACGTCGCCGCCGCGCGGGCGGCCCGTGTGCCGGTGGTGGCTGTGTCCTATGGCTATAGCCCGACCCCGGCCAGCGCCCTGGGCGCCGATATCGTCATCGATGATTTCGCCGGCCTGCCTGCGGCCCTGGTGTCGCTTTCCACCAAGTCCGCTTGACCCTCTCCCGCCCCCTCTTTATACCGTGCACAGGTTTATAGAGATCAGGGCACGTAGCTCAGTGGGAGAGCACCGTCTTCACACGGCGGGGGTCGCTGGTTCGAACCCAGCCGTGCCCACCATTTCATTTTCTGTGGCGTACCCGATTTCAGGCCAAACCCATGCCCGACAGCGCTGACCGCATCAACGAGCTCGAATCCCGCCTTGCGTATCTCGAAAATACGCAGGAGGAACTGTCCGCCATTGTCGCCGATCAGGGCAAATTGATCGACCGGTTGCTGGAGCAAGTGCGACGGCAGAAGCATCAGCTGCTTGAGCTGGCGGACGATATGCCGCGAAAGCCTGCAGACGACGTGCCGCCGCCGCATTACTAGGGGCGCGATTTACGCGGGCTGCGCGCTCCGATAGCATCACCCGGCTATGACAATCATCCAGCTCGACAACGCCCGCATTTTTGACGGGCAGCGGAATACCCTCACCGAGGCCCGCCACGTCATCATTGAAGACGGGCGGATACGCGAGATCGACAGCGGCTCATGCGCTGCCGCATCGTTGACTATTGATCTCAATGGGCGTGTGCTGATGCCCGGCTTGATCGACGCGCATTTTCATGCGGTGTCAGCTGACCTGGATATCGGCGCCATCGACCGGATGCAGCCTTCCATCTTGTACCAGCATGCGCGAATTTATCTGGAAGATACCCTTCAGCGTGGCTTTACGACTGTACGCGATGCCGGCGGCGCCGATGCCGGGCTTGCACAGGCGACCGCCATAGGATTGATCAAGGGGCCTCGCGTTTTCCCCTCTGGCCGCGCCATCAGCCAGACCGGCGGGCACGGTGACATGCGGGACGGCGGACCGGTGGAGCCATGCCTGTGCGGAGCGTCCGCCGGCTACAAAGGGGTAATCTGTGTCGTTGCCGACGGAGAGGACCAGATGCGCCAGGCGGTGCGTGAGGAATTTCGCCTCGGCGCCACGCAGATCAAGCTGATGATGTCGGGCGGTGTGTTGTCACCATCAGACCCGGTGTGGATGGACCAGTATTCCGATGGCGAGATCCGCGTCGCCGTAGAGGAAGCCGCAACCCGGCGCACCTACGTGATGGCCCACGCCCACACGGCAAGCTCGGTCAAGCGGTGCGCCGCGCTCGGCGTGCGCTCGATTGAGCATGCGAGCCTGATTGACGATGACGCCGCGGCCTTTGCCGCCGAACGGGGCTGCTACGTGGTGCCGACGCTGGCAACGGTGCGGGCCCTGAAGAATTTTGGGCCGCAAGCCGGCTTGCCAGCGGCCTGGCTCGCCAAACTGGATGATTTTGCGCAGGCCAGCGCTTCAACGCTGGAGACCTGCACTCGGGCACGCCTCAAGATCGGTTTTGGCACCGATCTGATCGGCCCACTGCACGACCACCAGATGAGCGAGTTTGAGCTGCGCGCCGATGTGCTCTCGCCGTTCGAAATATTACGCTCTGCGACCACCACCAACGCCGAAATACTTCAAATGGAGGGCGCGCTTGGCGTGATCGCGCCCGGCGCCATCGCCGATCTGCTGGTCATCGACGGTAACCCGCTGGAGGGCCTCTCCATCCTCACTCGAGCCGGCGGCATGCCCTTGATTATGAAAGACGGCGTGATTATCCGGAACACGCTTTAGTCAGCGTAGCGCCCACAAAAAAGCGGGGGCTCTGCAGCCCCCGCTTTCATCTAGTCCGACCACCGGTCGATCAGCTGGCCAGCAGCTCTTTCAGGGTCTTGTTCATCCATTTGTGATCCACCGGGTTCAACGCGCTGGGCGCAAAGTGGCCATAGATGGATTCAAACGGTTTGAGCTTCGCGTTCTTCATGTGGGAGATCTCAATCTCGCTGTCCGCAACGGGGAAGTATAGATCCGTCCTGCCTGGCATCACGTAAGCCTTGGCCTTGATGGCGCCGAGCGCCTTGGCAAAGTCACCGTTATAGATTTCGTTGTCGCTGCAATCGCCGTATTGCCAGGTCCACAACATGGTCAGCAGGTTGTTGGCATCCTTCGGCAGAAAGAACCCCTCCCAGAACGCTACCAGAAAATCCTCAATTGATGAGAAACCAAGCTTCAGGTCTTCCTCAACACGATAAAAATCCTGCGAGAACCCCCAACCGGCATACACCCGCGACATCGCCCGCAAGCCCTTGTAGGGCTGGGTTTCATACCAGCCATGCTGCCACGCATCGTCGGCTGTAAGCGCGGCCTTCACGCCTTCAAGGAACACGAAGTTATGGCGTGAGCATTTGGCTGCACCCGCCATCGGCGCAATCCGCTCGACCATATCCGGATAGAGGGTCGCCCACTGGAAAGTTTGCTGCGCGCCCATGGACCAGCCG
>JABJCZ010000207.1 GCA_018668475.1 Alphaproteobacteria bacterium
GAGTGACCCGGGCCGGCAACAGAATGCCGAGGTTGAGCCCCCCCGTCCGATAACCGAAACAACCACAACGTCGGCTGCCCGCGATGTCGACGCGCCGGTGATCGCCCTGCCCGGCGAACTCCTGACAGACGGCCCACTCGTCACCGTGATCGGCGCCATCAGTGATGCGTCCGGCGTTACACAAGTGCAGATCGACGGCGAGACGCTCGCATTAGGGCAAAGTGGCGTCGTGAACCTCCAGCGTGCGGTACCAGTAGGAATCAGCGAAATTACTGTCAGCGCCGTTGACGAGTGGGGTAACCGAAGCGAGCAACGTGTAAGGGTCATCCGTCGCGCCGCCAGCGTCGATGCCAACAACGGAAGGGCAGACCTAAGAGCTGAAGATCTCGATCTCGGAAATTTCGTGGCGCTCGTTATTGGCAATAACGATTACGGCGTCATGCCTGACCTGAATACAGCGGTAGATGATGCCCGCGCCGTTGCGAACATTCTTAAGTCGAACTACGGCTTCACAGTGCGCACGCTTGAGAATGCGACCCGCTACGACATTCTTGGCGCCATGAGCGAGATGCGCGCTTCGTTGCGATATGACGACAACCTGCTCATTTATTATGCCGGCCACGGTATCGTCGATGCCGTGACCGAGCGCGGCTATTGGTTGCCGGTAGATGCCGATGAGAGCAATCCGGCGAACTGGATATCGAACGCGGATATCACCGACCAGCTGAAAGCCATGCCGGCACGCCACGTGCTGGTGATCGCTGATTCCTGCTACTCCGGCACGCTCACGCGCGCATCCGCTGCAGAACTCGACACCTGGGAGGATCGTCGCGCGTGGCTGGAGCGGGTGTCCGGTAAGCGCTCACGCACCGCATTTTCGTCAGGTGGGCTTGAGCCAGTGAACGATGCCGGCGGCGGGCGGCATTCTGTATTTGCCAGCGCACTGCTTGATGCCCTTGCCACCAACGAGCAGATTGTCGATGCCCAAAGCTTGTTTGACCCAGTGCGCAAGCGGGTGGTTCTGAACGCTGACCAGACCCCGCAATACTCCGATGTGCGCCTTGCCGGCCACGAGGGCGGCGATTTCGTGTTTGTGCCGCAATAACTGAGCTCCTGCAGGCCGCGATAGTCAGGCCATTTTCTTAGACAGCACAGGGGCCGGGTGACATAGTTCCGGCACATGATCGAGCTCCTCACGACCGCCAGATCTACCCGCTCCTACATGCCGATCCTTGCGCTGCTCCTGCTGCTCGGGCTTGGCACGCTTTGGGGCGGCCAGACTGTACTCGCGCGATTTGTGGCGGTTTCCGGTGTGCCGGCGTTTGGATACGCCTTCTGGCAGATGTTCGGCGCCGGGATAATCCTGCTGTTTGTGAATTACCGGCGCGGGCGTGGCTTGCCGCTGACCCGCGAAACAATCCGTTACTACATCATCATGGGCTGGGTCGGCAGCGCCATTCCGACAGCCAACATGTACATCGCCCTGGCAGAGATTCCGGCCGGGGTGAATGCGCTGGTTATCGCAACCGTGCCGATGTTGACCTATGTCTTCGCGGTCGGGGTGCGCTCGGAACGATTTGATTTTCGCCGCGCCCTCGGCATCGCCATCGGCATGGGTGGGGTCGCGGTCATGCTCGTGCCCAAGGGCTCGTTGCCCGAACCTGGCATGATCACCTTTGTGTTGATCGCCTTCATCACGCCAATTCTTTACGCCGGCACGACAATTTATGCGGCGCGCCATAAACCGCCAGACGCAGACCCCTTGCAAATGGCCTGCGGCATGATGCTGGCATCAAGCTTGCTGCTGCTTCCGGTATCGCTGGCAACCGGCAACTTCCACCCGCTGTGGGTCGATTTTGGCCTGCGAGAGGGCCTGATGATCATGCATTCCTGCACGACCGCCCTGACGTTTTCGCTCTATTTCATCATTCTTACGAAGGCCGGGCCGGTCTATATCAGTCAGGTCGCCTATATCGTCACCGCGTCGGCCATTGGCTGGGGCATGCTGGTGCTCGGCGAGCGCCATAGCCCGTGGATCTGGGTGGCGGTCGCACTGATTGTTGGCGGGGTCGCCCTGGTCAACTCGCGCCAGCGCGCGCTCGCCCGGAAGCAGGCCGCCTGAGCATTTGATCGCCGGCGGGGTTTTAATTGGTTCGCGGACGCGCGACCATCGCCGCTGAAACTGTCGATTCGCAGACAGACGGATAGAGATCGGTTCCGGGTGACGGTCGGGATGCGCACGTGAATATCATTTTCTTCGGAATAGTCCTGATCGCTTTTATCACGGCGGCGGTGCGCTACATTCCCGGGCTTGCAGGCGATGCCTCTGCACCACCGATGGAGCTGCTTGGCGAAGCCATGATTGATGCGGCCAGCAGCTCGGTCACGCTGGCAATCGGGCTGGTCGGCGTCATGGCGCTGTTTCTCGGGCTGATGCGGGTCGCAGAGGCAGGCGGACTGCTCGTGATCATTGCCCGCACCGTGCGCCCGCTGATGATCCGCTTGTTCCCCGAAGTGCCGGCAGAGCACCCGGCCATGGGGGCGATGATCCTGAACATCTCTGCCAATGTGCTGGGCCTGGGTAATGCGGCAACTCCGTTCGGCATCAGAGCGATGCAGGAGCTCAATAAGC
>JABJCZ010000208.1 GCA_018668475.1 Alphaproteobacteria bacterium
ATACGGCGCAAAATTGTGGAGACCGTCGATTCACGCGGGCTGACCGCGACGTCAACGCCTAGCCCACCCACCAATGTCGCATATGTCGGGTTGTTGACGAGGGTCATGGCGAGCGGACACCCTGCCCGCTTGGCCAGCAACGATGAAAGAATATTGACCTCGTCATCATTGGACACGGCGATCACTGCATCTGACAGGCCGATATTCACTTCGCCAAGAATATCTGTGTCGAGGGCGCTGCCGTGGATCACAGTTGTGCGCGTCAACTCATCGGCGAGATACTTCGCCCGGTCGTGGTCAACCTCGACGATCTTGAGATTGACCTCCGGGTGGTTCTCTTCAAGGTCGTGGGCAAGGATCAGGCCAATATTGCCGCCACCGACAATGACCATACTTCGTGCGCCGGACGTCTCGTGGCCAAACACAGACAGCGCGCGATCCGTATGCTCCACATCGCACACGAAATAGACCTCATCGCCGATTAGCATTTGCTCGTCGGAGCGCGGCACAATCAGCGTGTCGTCGCGACGGATGCCCATGACAGTGATATTGAGGTCGGGGAAAATTTCTGTGAGCTGACGCAGTGGCGTATTGATGACGGGACAGCCTTCTTCGCACCGCACGGATATGACACGCAGTTTGCCATCCCCAAACCGCAGCATGTCGAGCGCACCGGGCACTTCAAGGCGCCGTTGGATCGCACGCGCAACTTCGATCTCGGGAGAGATAATAAGGTCGATGGGCAAATGGTCGTCGCGATAGAGGTCCGCCCAGGCGGGGTCGAGGTAGCTTTGGTGGCGCACCCGGGCAATTTTTTCAGGGATGTCAAAAATTGAATGCCCGACCTGACACGCGACCATATTCACTTCGTCTGACATCGTGACGGCAATGAGCATGTCAGCGCTTTTCGCACCGGCCTCAGCCAGGACATCGGGGTGAGAGGCGTTACCCGTCATGCACCGAACATCAAGTGTGTCGGAAAGCTTGCTGACGATATGGGGATTGTTGTCGATTACGGTCACGTCGTTGGCCTCGCCCGATAACTGGCGAGCGATTCCGGACCCGACCTGACCTGCACCACAGATGATTACGCGCATGGCTGTTACCCGTTCAAACTGGCCAAAAAATCAGGAGAGAGAATTGCTGGTGTCGGTAGAGTCACGGCGCCGGTTCTCCTCCCCGACACCAAGTGATTTCAATTTACGATGAAGTGCCGTGCGCTCCATTCCGACAAATTGCGCCGTGCGCGAGATATTACCGCCAAACCGATCAATTTGCGCGGAGAGATATTCGCGCTCGAAAACATCGCGAGCGTCGCGGAGCGGCAATGACATCACCTGACCGTTACGTTCCAGACTCGAAAAGCCGCTGCCGCCGCCAACAACCTCTGGCGGCAGGTGCTCAGCCGTAATTGCTGTAGTGGCGTCGCCCGTTGCCATGATCAACAACCACTCAACCACGTTGCGTACCTGGCGCACATTGCCGGGCCACTCACTGGCCTGAAGCGCCGCAATGGCGTCGTCTGTGAGCTCGCGTGGCGGCAGACCTGCGGAAGCCGCAGCGTGTGTCATAAAGTGGCTCGCCAGGGCGGGAATATCCTCCCGGCGGCTGGTCAGCGGCGGCACGCGGATCGGCACGACGTTCAGGCGGTAGAAGAGGTCCTCGCGGAACTTACCCTCCGCAATGTCGCTTTCGAGGTCTCTTGTACTGGACGCGATGACTCGCACATCCACTTCGACCTTGATGGCTCCGCCAACGCGTTCAAATGTCTGATCCTGAAGAACGCGGACGATCTTGCCTTGTGTTTCGAGCGGCATATCGGCAACACCGTCGATAAACAGTGTGCCGCCATGGGCCTGCTCGAACAGGCCAATCTTGCGGGCTGCCCCAGCCTGCGCATCGCCGCCTTCAACGCCGAAGAGTTCGCGCTCCAGGCTTTCAGGCGTAAGAATCGCGGCGTTGACCACGATGAACGGGCCGTCATGCCGGCGGGACCGTTGATGAATAAGGCGTGCCACAACCTCTTTGCCTGAACCTGAGGGGCCGGTGATGAGAATGCGGCTGCCGGTTGGCGCGACACGCTCAACTGCCGCTCGCAACGAGACAATCGACGCAGATTCCCCGACCAGTTCATTGACTGGCCCTGCCCGTAATCGCAATTCCGCATTTTCGCGCTTCAGTAATGCAGCCTCGAGTGCGCGTTGCACAAGCACGAGCAGTCGATCGCTCTTGAACGGTTTTTCGATGAAGTCGTATGCCCCCATTTTGATGGCACTGACGGCCGTCTCGATGGTGCCGTGGCCACTGATCATGAGGACAGGAATATCGGGATACTGGCGGCAGAAGGCCTCCAGCAATTGCATACCGTCTAGATCACTGCCCTGAAGCCAGATGTCGAGAATGATCAACCCTGGCGGTGGGCCCGTCTCGATCGCCTTAATGGCTTCCGCGCTGCTGCCGGCAAGGCGGGTCGAGTACCCTTCGTCTTCCAGAATGCCAGCGATGAGAAGTCGAATATCGGCTTCGTCATCCACAATAAGTATTTCGCTGCTCATTAAGGTCTGCCGGCTAGGTTTTGTCTGGCTGGGCGTAGTGCCCTTCATCGGGCCCTTCTGGCGTTAACACAAGCGAAATTTGTGCGCCTCCGCCATCCCGGTCTTCCAGAACCAGTTCACCGCCATGATCCTCCATTATTTTTGCAACAATGGCGAGGCCGAGGCCGGTGCCACGGGCGCGTGAGGTGACATAAGGCTCAACCAATCGATCGCGGTTCTCTCGCGGCAATCCGCGGCCGTTATCTTGCACACGCAAATGAATTCTGGGGCCAACCCATGCAATGGACACCTCGATCCGTCCTTTTGGCAAATCAGCGCCTTCGCCGGGCGGCGCGCG
>JABJCZ010000209.1 GCA_018668475.1 Alphaproteobacteria bacterium
CCGTCGGCCTGGCGTTCGGCTCACAGTAAGGAACAGCTCATGTCATCCGACCTTGATGTCTACAAAAAACAGAACTTCGGCAACCCAATCGGTATCGGCAATTCGCCGGCGTTGCTGATTGTCGATTTTGTAAACGGGTTCGATGATGCCGACGCGTTCGGTGGCGGCAATATTCCCGAAGCCATCGCAACGACCAAACGGCTCCTGGCCTACGCCCGCAAACGTAACCTGCCGGTTGCCCACACCCGGGTGATTTATGCCGATGACGGGGCTGACCGCAACATCATGTGCCGCAAGGTACCGGCATTAAACGGACTAACAGAAGACGCGCCGAGCAGCCAGATCGTTGAGGCTCTGACACCGGTGGACGGTGAGATCGTGGTCCGCAAGCGATTCCCGTCGGCCTTTTTTGGAACCGACCTGGCGACACTCTTTACGATGCGCGGCATTGATACGGTGCTTGTCACTGGTTGCACGACAAGCGGTTGCGTGCGTGCAAGTGTCCTCGACGCAATGTGCTGGGGCTTCCGCCCGATTGTGGTCACTGACGGCTGCGGTGATCGGGCCATTGGCCCGCACGATGCGAACCTCTTCGACATGGGTCAGAAATACGCCGACCTGATGACCGCGGACGAAATCATGGCCAAGATCGACGAAGCGCCCGCAGCGGCCGAATAATAATTCGACCTGCATCAATCCAAGACAAAAGGAACCCGCCCATGAAGGCGATTGTGATCCGCGAGTTCGGCGGTGTTGAAAAACTGCTGTACGAAGAAATTGAAACCCCGTCTCCCGGTCCCGGGCAGGTTCTGGTGCGTATCCGTGCAAGCGGAATCAACCACCTTGACCATGACTTGCGCGAGGGCGTTTCCGGTATCGATGTCGCTATGCCGCACGTACTTGGTGTTGAGGGTGTGGGCGAGATTGCGGAGCTCGGCGCCGGCGTGAGCGGTCCCGCTGTCGGCTCCCGCGTTGCCATTCATTTTGCGCAAGGCGACCCCCTGAGCGACATGTGGCTCTCGGGCCTCGACGGTGTGGATTTTACCCACGGACGGATTGGCGCAGATCGCTGGGGTACCTATGCCGAATATTGTGTGGCAGAGGCAACCTCCATCATTCCCCTGCCTGACGCGCTAGACTATGAGACCGCTGCCGCCTCAGTCATCGGACTCGGCACGGCCTGGCACATGACTGTATCGCTGGGTGACGTGAAAGCCGACAAGACAGTGCTGGTCAATGCGGCCGGCAGCGTTGTCGGCTCCTGCGCTATTCAGGTCGCCAAGCTTCATGGTGCGCGTGTGATCGCCACCGCCGGATCAGATGCCAAACTGGACATGGCGAAAGAAATCGGCGCCGACGAAGTGATCAACTACACCAGCCAGAGCATCCGCGAAGAAGTCGCCCGCATGACCAACAAACGTGGCGTTGATCTGGTAATCGAAAGCGTCGGCGGCGATGTGCTCGCCCAGAGTATTGATGCCGTCGCCTTGAACGGACGGCTGATCACCTGTGGGGCCCATGGTGGTGAGACAGTGCCTATCAATATTATCGAGCTATTCCGCAAACACATGATGGTCCACGGCAGCCACCTCGCGGGCCGCCGTGAGATAATGCATGTGCTGGGCCTTGCCGCGGCCGGCCGTTTGAAGCCGATCATTCACAAGGTGTTTCCGCTGGCGGAGGTCCAAGCGGCTGCGCGCAAGACTGCGGAGCGCGACGTATTCGGCAAGATGGTGTTGATCCCGTAGCGGCGATGTCAGTTCAGGCTGCGATCAGCGGTTTGGGTGTCACCCTCTGATCCCGCTTCAGGATTTGCGTAGCGCACCTGTTGCGGCTTCGTCTGGCGCGCCGCTCTCATCAAGCGCGACGCCATACACCTGCCGGGCTGCCGCGCGCGACACCCAACCTTCGGCGACATCCCGGGCGACCCAGGCGGGATCGCGTTCGGACGGCGGACCATAACCACCGCCACCTGCCGAACAACTGACGATCGTCTCGCCCGGTAGTAGCTTTACCTGCGCACAGGCCTCAACCACATCAAGCTCTCCGTTGCGCCTGCGTAAATGCTGACGAGCTAGGGCACCCTTGCCGCCACCTCGCGCACCCGGAGCAGCGTTATCGGTGCCGTCACTGACGTAACCGACTTCAAGTTCACAATCATCGGGGCCGAATTCGACAACCGCGCCAGGCGCGCCGCGGGTGCGGCCGACACCGCCGCCATCGCATTCAAAATGGCGCCCTTTGACGATGATCGGGAAGTTCAGTTCGTCGAGTTCGATGCTGTCCTGATTACACAGGCCGGCATTGCCCACATGACCAACAGTGACCCAGGCATCCTGATTAGCAGATGCTGCACCGCCGCCGAAACCGAGAAAGATCTGATTCACAAAGGCCTCATCCGACCTCGGGTTATGACCGGATATAACGCCAACACTGGGCGGGATGACACTACCAACCTCACCCATGCCAAACCCATCACCAAGCTCAGCGATTGCGCGCTGCACGCCGTTGGCAACATGGTCGGCAACATTGGTGGTCGCGACCGAGCAGCTTGTCGGGTGCCTTGGGATACCGACAATGCAGTTTTCTCGCAGATGCAGCTCTATACGGCGAAAGCTGCCTGCGTTTGGCGGGACGGTATGATCGACAGAATTGAAAACGCCAACCATCGCCGATGTTCGCGCGCAGGCTTCGCTCAGATTCAGCCCGCACGGCAAACAATCCTGGTTATCCCGCAGATCAATCTCAACGCGCCCGTCTTCCGGGTGAACCGTTACTGTTGTTTTCACGGTCACACCGTCGGGCGCACCAGGAAATACATCGTGCTTGCTCTCGACCGTGTGAGAGCCGGCGGGCAAACGATTCACAGCGGCAATCATGCGCTGCTCGCTATAATCGAACCATTCACCGGCGAACTTGTCGAGCTCATCCCAGCCGAACTCGTCTGCCAGCACTGTCAGCTCGCGTTCACCAATCCGCGCCGCGCCGAGCATCGCCAGGTAATCCCCCCACCATTGCTCCGGCACCCGAATACGCATCTTGCACATACGCACGATGTCGTCGTTGTTCTCATAATCGCGCTGGACCTGAACGGCCGGAAAAATAAGCGCGCCTTCTTCATAGACGTCCCGCGCACCACCCATATACGTCGTCGGCAGAGAATTACCGCAATCAGCCTGATGAGCCTTCGCGAGAACCGTAAACCTATGCACGCCGGCATCGTCCATCACCGGCACCAGGATTGTGTGATCCGCCGGGTGGGAGCATCCGTGATAAGGAGAATTGTGGAGATAGGCATCACCGCGCTTAAGCTCGGGGTGAAACTCCTTCATCGCCTGGTTCATGAGGTCAGGCCCGCTCAACACATGGATCGGCAAGCTCTCTGCAGTCGACAGCAATTGACTATCAGCGGTCACCAGGCAGCAGGAAAAGTCCCGAGCTGTATTGAGCACGCCGGAACGTCCAGTGCGAAAGAGGGTGTTGGCCATCTTGCGGCAAACGCCCTCCATGCGCTTGTTTAGAATGGCAAGTTGCACTCCATCCATATGCCGTTTCCGCCTTGTTGCTGTCGCCTGCTCGTCAGGCGGCGAGTTCCGTTCTGCGCTGTTCTGTCGCTGCCAGATCCGGCAAGCCGTCCTCACCAAGAACAACGCCGTAAATATCACGCGCGCGGTCAACCGATACCCAGCGCTCGCGCACATCTATTGCCACTTTGCCCGGGTCACGCGCCAAAGGCGATTCATATCCGCCCCCGCCGCAGGAATACGACACGATGCTCTGGCCTTCCGGAATGATGGCCTGGGCACATGGCGGCAACGGATGCATATTGCCATCAAGGTCACGCCGATACTGGTGGGCGCAGGCGCCTGGCCCTGCCCCGCGCACCCCTTCCGCCGGTGTCTCATTGCCATCGCTCACGTAACCGACCTCCATGTCTCCTTCAGTCGGCCCAAATTCGCAATAGACGCCTTCACCACCGCGGGTGCGACCCGCGCCACCACTGTCTTGCACAAAGTGCCGGCCACGGACCAACATCGGAAAACGCATTTCATCCATCTCGATACTGTCCTGATAGGACAGTCCGGCATTACCCATATGCCCGATGGAGAGCCACGCATCGTTGGTTGGCGATGCGGCACCACCACCCCAGCCGAGGAAAATCTGGTTTACGTAAGGCCCACTGGTCATTTCGCTGCTGCCGGAGATAACCCCGATGCTTGGTGGAATAATGGCCCCGGTCGCGGCCATGCCAAAGCCGTCACCGAGTTCGGCAATTCCGCGCTGAACACTTGTGCCGACACGATCCGCGACATTGGTCGTAGCTACCGAACAACTTGTCGGATGCCGGGGAATTCCGACTACGCAATTTTCTCGCAGGTGCAGTTTGATACGGCGAAACGAGCCCTGATTGGTCGGCACGTCCTCAGGTATCGCATTGAAAATACCCAGCAGCGCCGACGTTTCCGCACATGCCTGACTAAGATTGAGGCCACAAGGAAAGCAATCCGGATTGTCGGTCAGATCAACTTCGATCATCGCGTCATCGGGCCGCACGTCGACAGTCACCTTAATATCGATGCCGTCCTCAGCACCGGGAAACGGGTCGTGCCTCGTTGTCGTGATTTTTGTGCCGGCGGGCATCCGCTTGACTGCAGCGCTCATCCGTTGCTCGCTATAGTCGAACCATTGATCCGCAAACTGAGCCAACGTGTCCCAACCGACATCGTTGCCGAGCGTCATCATTTCGCGTTCGCCAATTCGCGCAGCTCCCAGAGCCGCCAGGTAGTCGCCCCACCATTGTTCGGGCACCCGGATACGCATTTGGCACATGCGTACGATGTCTTCAATATCTTCGTAATTCTCCTGGATACGAACCGCCGGAAAAATCAGCGCGCCTTCCTGGTACACATCACGGGCGCTGCCGTGATAGGTGGTCGGAATCGAATTTCCACAGTCGGCCTGATGTGCTTTCGCTACCATCGTAAATCGATGGATACCGTCATCATCAATAACCGGCACCAGCGTCGTATGGTCGGCTGCGTGCGAGCCGCCGTGATAGGGAGAATTATGCAGGAAGGCATCGCCGCGCTTGAGCACGGGATGAAACTCCTGCATGGCCTCTGCCATCATGTCTGCGCCGCGCAACACGTGAATGGGCAAACTCTCCGTTGCCGTGAGCAGCGCGTTATCTGCCGTTACCAAACAGCAGGAAAAGTCGCGCGCACTGTTCAGGACGCCAGAGCGACCGGTGCGCAACAACGTGTTGGACATCTTGCGGCATATGGCTTCCATACGCTTATTGAGGATAGCCAGTTGAACGCCGTCGAGGACGTCACCCTTACCGGGTGATGTGCTTGCCTTGGTTGCCATTGTTCTGCCCTCTCCGTCTCAGTTGCCCGGCTCGATTACGAGACTGCCCGTATCTCGCCGCGCCGCACTCGCCCCAGGGTCTACGACAACGGTCGTAAAAGAAGATTCGACGATCGCCGGACCCGCAACCGCCTCGCCGCGCTTCATCGCCTCAAACCGCACGACCTTGGCATCCACCATGCCGACATCAGGAAAATAAGTTTTTCTAGTCTCGGAAGGCACGTCGGTATGCGCTTTTTCCACCA
>JABJCZ010000022.1 GCA_018668475.1 Alphaproteobacteria bacterium
AGACGGCGGGCGATGACCTGAATGCGGTGCTGCGGAGTGCCGATGAAGCGCGCCGGCAAGCGGTGGGTGATGCCGTTACATTTGTCGTCAACCGCAACATCAACTTCACCAACGTTTGTTACATGGGTTGTCGTTTCTGCAATTTTGCCAAGCGCCAGGAGGACCCCGACGCCGAGTTGCTGTCGATGGATGCCGTCGCGGCACGTGCGAGCGAGGCCTGGTCGCGCGGCGGCACCGAAGTGTGCATTCAAGGTGGCCTGCACCCGAAAATTGACGGCAGCCACTACCGCGACATCCTGAAAGCCATCAAGCGCGAAGTGCCCGACATGCATATCCATGCATTCTCGCCGTTTGAGATCTGGTATGGCGCGCGAAAATCGCGGATGAGCTATGGCGAGTTTTTGACTGACCTCAAAGACTGCGGCCTTGGTTCGGTGCCGGGCACAGCGGCAGAAATTCTCGATACAGATGTGCGCAAGGTGCTGACGCAGGACAAATTGAGCGCGGAGGCTTGGGTTGAGATCATCCGGGCCGTGCACGAGGCCGGTCTGCCGTCTACCGCGACCATCATGTATGGCCATGTGGATGGCCCGGCACAGTGGGCGGCGCATATCGCACTGATACGTTCTATTCAGAAGGATACCGGCGGGTTCACCGAATTCGTGCCGCTTGGGTTCATTCATGACGAAACCAGCCTTTTTCGAGATGTTCCCGGTGTTCGCCCGGGCCCGACGCGCGATGAGAACCTGAAGATGCATGCTGTAGCCCGGCTTATGCTGATGGGCTGGATCGACAATATTCAGGTGTCGTGGGTCAAGCTTGGGCCGGCACTCGCGCAGGAAGTGTTGCAGTGTGGCGCCAATGATTTTGGTGGCACGATGATGAACGAATCAATCTCGCGCGCGGCCGGCGCCTCTTGGGGTCAGGAGGTTACGCCCCATGAGATGGCTGGCATCATTCGTGGCGCTGGAGCGGAGCGTGTGCCGGTGCAACGTACAACGCTCTACACACACCTGAGCACCTTTGACGAGACCGACCCGGACGTAACCCTGCCGCTCGTGCCGCGCGCCGGTCAAAGTGCGGCTGAAGCGGTCGCGCGCCGCTCTTCACTATCCTGATTGCCTGATATTCCATGACCGGTTCTATCGTTGTTATCGCCGGCGGTGTTGGCGGCGCCAAGATGGTGCAGGGCTTTGTTGATATCTGCGCGCCCGGTACCGTGTCCGTCATTGGCAATGTCGGTGACGACTGGGAATTTCATGGGCTGTGGGTTTCACCGGATATCGACACTGTCACCTACACTTTGGCCGGCCTGATTGATCAGGAAAAAGGCTGGGGCGTGCAGGATGAGAGCTTTCGCGTGCTCTCCGCGCTCCGGGGGTTGGGCCGCGAAACGTGGATGCAGCTGGGAGACCAGGACCTCGCTCTTCATATTTATCGGACCGAGCGCCGCCGCGACGGCGACCGGCCAAGCGATATCGCGCGCGACATCGCGGAGCGGCTGGGCGTCCCGGCCACAATCCTGCTACCAACCGATGATGCGCTCCATACCAAAGTTGAAACACCGATGGGATGGCTGGCGTTTCAGGAATATTTTGTGCGCGAGCGCTGCGCGCCGACGGTGACCGGCGTTCGCATTGACGGCGCGGAGACAGCGGTGGCAACGCCCGAGGCTCTGGCGGCTATTGCGGCGGCGGACCTCATTGTCATTGCGCCATCGAACCCGATTGTCAGTATTGGGCCCATATTGGCGGTCCCTGGCATTCGCGAAGCACTGGCTGGCAGAACGGTGCCGTGCGTCGCAGTGTCGCCGCTGGTTGGGGGCAAAGCGATCAAGGGGCCTGCCGTACAGATGATGACCGCACTTGGCCACACAGCGAATGCCGTTGGTGTTGCCGGCATTTACGGTGATCTGGTGGACGCGTTTGTGATCGATGAGATTGATCAGGCATTGGCGCCCGGGCTGGCGCGGCCAGGCCGTGATATATGGGTCGAGCAGACGGTGATGCGAACTGCTGAAGACAAAGGTGCATTGGCAAAACGGATTATGGAGCGCATTGCTGAGATGGGGCTGGGAAAGGTGCATTCGTGAACGAGCGGCTCAATATCGTCCTGCCGGCCCGTGAGCCCACTGCCTCGAAGAACAGACTGTCCCCATTGCTTTCTGATGCGGCCCGATGCGCGCTGGCAATTGCATTATTTCGTCAGGCACTCGGTGTATTTCGAAAATTTTGGCCAG
>JABJCZ010000445.1 GCA_018668475.1 Alphaproteobacteria bacterium
AAGGTTACGAAGCATTAGCATTAAACAATGCTGAAGTGATTAGATATCTTTCTGAACAAAAAGCAATTCTTATTGCATATAAAGAATATTACGAAAAAGCCGACAAGGCAATCGAAGATGCGAATACAGTCAATGAAGCGGGCGAGGCACTTGATTCAAAGCCAAGTTCACTTTCAAAGATTAAATCGTTCTTAAATTCAGATTAATAGATGTCACCTTTCAAGGTTCTTGGAATAACCAAGTATTCGTCAGAAGACGAAATAAGAATCGCATATAAAAAACTATTAAAGAAACATCATCCAGACACGGGTGATGGTGACAGACAACGACTTGATGATATTCGTCAAGCATTTGCTGATATCAAAAAAATACAGTCCGACAGTGGCAGTATTATCACAGTTTCACTAGATGTAAAAATCACTCAAAAAGAACTAAATGAAATGCTTGGAACAAAATGTGGGTTCAGAGATGATATCTCACCAGATATTCATTATATCGTTTCAGTTCCAAAAAATACTAGACTTGGAGATACCATCTTAGTAAAAAACATTATAAATAATACAAATCTAAAAATAAACTTTTTACAGAGTAATCATAGTTAATATGGTTGCACTCACACAAATTTCATGTTATAATGAGTATTAAGTTCAGAGGAATATAAATGATAATAAAAGACAAAGCAATTATACACAAACGAGCAGAATTATGCGAAGAAATCCGCGATGACAAATACGAGATAGAAATCGATTTGAACCACAAAGATATTGGTATCGGAATGTCAGGAGGTATGGATTCATCTCTATTATTATGGCTATTAGCCCATCATATATCAGAAAATGAATTAGACACCACCATACATATTTGGACTTGTATACACGAAGAAAAACCAGGACAGGCAGTACACTCTAAAAACGTAGTTGAGTTTGTTAAAAAAGAATTTCCAAATGTCAACTTTGGAGAACATATGACTAGAGTTACTACAGCAAAAGATTATATTTCTAATGGAACAATACTAGCATACGAATTAGTTCGTAAGCACGGAATTACAGCATTGTACAATGGGGTCACTCTTAATCCACCCGATGAGATTGGCGAAGCAGTCTTCAAACACAAATGGGAAACTAGAGCATTGTCAAGGAATTGGGAAAAACGTCAAGGGTGGATAGATAGAAATCCATCAGTACTTACTGACCCTCCTCATATAGAATATCGCCCATTTATACATTCAGATAAAAGAATTGTATTGGCTTTTTATAAAAAGTATGGATTATATGTTTCATTAGGTTCACTAACTCGTTCTTGTGAAGGATTTATTGAAATGACCAATTATTTTACTGAGACTTGTAAAGAATGCTGGTGGTGTATTGAGAAAGAATGGGCAACAGCAGACATATTCAATTACGAACCGAAAGTAATGCTTGATAACTGGGTAGCATTTAAAGAGAGAGAATAATGACTTCTTCTAGTGTAATCAAAGAATTACAGATGGAAATAACTAATTATTGCCAAGCAAGATGTCCCGAGTGTGCAAGAGAAAAATCTCAAGTCAAACTTAAGAAACCCATCTCCCCTTATTTTTATGAATTGAATAACAAGTATATAACTTTTGACGAGTTTAAGAGTTGGTTCAATAAAGATGATTGGAAAATGTTAGAACTCATAGACTTTTGTGGCAACTATGATGAGCCGACCACAAATCCAGATTTATTAAAAATAATAGACTGGATATTAAGTGATGAATTATTTTCAAAAGATTTAGTTGTTAATATTGCTACTAATGGTGGCACACGAAGTACTACATTCTGGAAAGAGATGGGCAACTTGTGTAAAAAATACAGAACAGGTGAAAGACATTCCAGGTTACGAGTTGTTTGGGGAATTGACGGACTAGAAGATACAAATCATATCTACAGAATTAATGTAAAATGGGATAAACTACAAGAAAACTTTAGAGCATTTTTATCATCAGGTGGATATGGATATTGGCAGTTTATATATTTCAACCATAATAAACACCAAGAAAAAGAAGTCAACCAACGAAGCATAGATGAAGGTTTTGCTGGTATGAAATGGCGTGGTGGTCAAGCACACGAATATAGTAAGACTGAGATTAAACCTACTGAAATAGGAAAGTTTAAGGGCAAAGAAAAAGTTGACTTAGTTAAGATTAATAAAATTAAAAAAGAAAAGAAATTCGATAAAGACGCAATAATTGAAAAACTTGAAGCAAGTGGTAACGACAAATGGGATGTCAGAGAAGTTGTTAATGCAACCAAAATAGAACACGAAATAAGTTGTAAAGCAATGCTAGGATATGAGACAAAAGAACAATTTTCAAGGTTATATGTAACATATCACGGATGGGTTATTCCTTGTTGTTGGTGGGGAACACAATTAGAACTTGATAATGTATATAAAACTTATAGTACAGATACAGAAAGTCACAAACTAGACGGAAAAAATAGTTTTGGTGAAATATTGAAATCTTCGTGGTTTACTGATGTCCACGATTATATTCAATCACAACAGCCTGGAACGTGTGTATCACATTGTAAAGACAATGTTTATAGTAAAATTAGTACTAGAATCAACGCTGAAACATCATAAATAATAAGAACCAGTCAATAGAGGACAAAAATGGCAGAACAAGAACGAGACGGAAGTGTAGACAGAATTAGCATTACGCTAGAAAGAGCAGTACAATTTGCTAACTCTTTAACGCACGAATACGTGACGTTAGAGCATCTATTGTTTTCTATAATTGAAGAAGAAGATGTAAGTAAATTGTTTACTGACTTAGAAGTTGATGCTGGTAATATTGCAAAAGACGTAGAACAATATCTAAAGAACAGAGACGATATTATAGATACAAATGCTCCGTCACGCCATGGACCACGAAAAACTGCCGCATTAAGCAGAGTATTCAATCGTGCTATCACTCAAGTTATCTTTAGTGGCAGAACTAAATTATTTCCTAGAGATGTAGTAATTTCATTATTAAGTGAAACAGATTCATATGCATATTTCTTCTTAGCAAAACACGGCGTAACCCGAGAGGGAACTATTCAAATAATTCAAAAAGAATTCTATAATGATAAGCCTAGAGTCGGCACAGGAGAGAATGCTCCAGCAGTCAAATTCGAAGACTTCTGTACTAATCTTAATACTAGTGCTGTTAGTGGTCTTATTGACCCAGTCATTGGCAGAGAAGATGAATTAATTGAGATTACTGAAGTTCTTGCCAGACGTAAAAAGAATAATGTGATTATCGTAGGTGAGCCAGGTGTTGGTAAGACAGCAATTGCTGAAGGACTCGCATTGATGATTACCGAAGGTGAAGTCCCTACTATCTTAAAAGAGAAAACAGTATACTCCCTCGATGTTACTAGTCTAGTTGCTGGTACAAAGTATCGTGGTGAATTCGAAGAACGTGCTAAACTCGTGTTCGACCAACTTGCTAAAAAAGAAGAAGTAATCTTATTCATTGATGAAATTCATATGATTATGGGTGCCGGTTCAGCAGGTGGTTCAAACATTGATATCGCAAACTTATTAAAACCATTACTAGCAAGTGGTAAACTATTCTGTGTCGGTGCAACGACAAGTGAAGAATACAGAGAAAATTTCGAAAAAGATAGAGCGTTACAAAGACGTTTTCAGAAAGTAGTAGTAGACCAACCAAGCAAAGAAACTACAAAACTAATTGTCAAGGGTCTCAAACAATACTACGAATCATTTCATGACCTTGACTATACTGATGAATCCCTTGATTATGCAGTAGAACTAGCAGAACGTTACATGCATGGCAAATATAATCCAGATAGAG
>JABJCZ010000210.1 GCA_018668475.1 Alphaproteobacteria bacterium
CCCAAGGTGATTCTCTGATCGACTTGTATGGCGGGGTGGAAAGCGGACCACCTCCCGATTTATCTGGTCTCAATTTGCGCATTGAAGGTATCGCCAACGCGAGTGGCAAGATTGTCGCGATGGTGTACGACGACGCCGGTGCCTATTCCACCTACAACGCAATGCTCGCTGTCGCGTCAGCGACTCTTGATGCTGTCGAGGGAACGCTTGATACGAATTTCGCAGAACTCACCGAAGGCCCCTACGCGGTGTTTCTGTTCCACGATGAGAACGGCGATTTCGAATTGAATTCGAAACAAGGCTTTCCTCTGGAGGGCTATGGCTATTCCGGCCAGACCGACCCTCATGTGGTGCCCACATTCGCTGAGGCTGCGACTACCGGCGACCACATCAACGTCACCCTGGTCTATCTTGGTAAAGTGCCGGTCAAAGCGCACAGCGGATCGACGCGGGCGCCTGCCGGGCCGTTCCAACAGCGCCGCGAACCCTGGTTGGGTCAATAAGCTGACGGCGCCAGGAGCGCGCCGGCGGGTAAGCCTCATACCTTAAAGCGGACGTATTCAGGACCGCGGCGCCTGGTTCACTGTCCTCGTCGCGACTGTCGTAAGCGCCCGCTCTTCAGAATCGATTTATCGCCCGCGTGACCTGCTATTCTCGGCCCTCACAGTGGTCTCCGGGAGGATCAGGACGATGCGTTTTTTTAGCCAAAATGCCGCGGCGATGGCGCTGCTGCTTGTCTGCACGGGCGTCTGCGCCGACAACAATCCAGTCGATGAAACCTGGTGGCCGAGCGAGTTCGGTGTTGACGATCAAGCAGGCGCTACGAACTACATCAAACCGTCGAAGCGCATTGCTGCCGCTGCCTTGGTGCGCAAAGGTGAGGTGGCGACCCTCGGCATGCCTTACCACGCGCGCATGCCGCTATTTCCCGGGCGGATTTATTCACTGACATTGCCTGGAGGCGGGACGCCAACCCACGATTTGCCGTGGTCGGGCGATAACTATCGCCAGACGTTTATGGATGAACTCGTCACTGCACAGATCGGGCAGGTGGGCACACAGTTTGATTCACTCGGTCATCCGATGATCAAAATCAGTGGTAAGGAGGCCGACGGCTTCAAGGACGGCAACTATCTTTACAACGGCCGACGCCTGGAAGACATCAGTGGTCCGTACGGACTGCGTGAAAACGGTACCGAACAGGTCGGCTCGTTTTTCACCCGCGGCATCATCATTGATATGGTGAAAGTGAAAGGCGGCAATCTTCCCATTGGCTATGCAGTCACCATGGACGACTATCGCGCTGCTCTTAAACTCGCCGGCATCGCAGATGCGGGTGAGGGCGATGTTGTTTTGATCCGCATGGGTTGGAACGATTTATGGCAGGACAACATGAGCAAGAGCGCTGCCGAGGCAACCGCGGATAACGCGACTTTCAATTCCGGTGGCCCCGGCATTTCCCCCGAGGTATGTGATCATCTCGCGAACCGCAAGATTGCCATGATGGGGGCCGACAACTGGGGCATTGAGCCGTATGATTTCAAGGGGGTCGGTAAATGGCCAACGCCACCGGAGAAAATCGCGGAGTGGGGCTATTGCCACATGAATCTATCTGCGCGGCGCGGCATTTATCTGTTCGAGAATCTTAATCTGAAAGATCTTGGCGAGCGCGGGCCAGGTGAATTCCTGTTCAGTTGGGCGCCGTTGAAACTCGTTGGCGCGACGGGTTCACCCGGCAATCCAATCGCAGTTTGGTAGAGGTGAGTGGCGGAAAGCCGGGCGTACTTCGCGTGGTTTTCCGGCAACTAACCCGGCGTGCGTGTACCCTCAATGTGCCGGCGAAACGACTAAGTCACCCCGCCTACTTCTGACTCGCTTTCAGCTCGATGCGGCGCCGATGCAAGACGGGTTCGGTGTAACCGTTGGGATGATGGACGCCACCGAAAACTAACTCACAGGCTGCCTGGAACGCTACCGAGCTGTCGAAGTCGGGCGACATGGGTTTGTACTCTCGGTCATCGGCATTCTGGCGATCGACAACTGTGGCCATACGCTTGAGTGTTTCCAGAACATGCGTGCGGCGGACAAAATCGTGGCGCAACCAGTTCGCGACGTGCTGACTGGAAATACGCAAAGTTGCGCGATCTTCCATCAGGCCGATGTCGTTAATGTCAGGTACTTTCGAACACCCGATACCCAGTTCGACCCAGCGCACCACGTAACCGAGAATGCCCTGGCAGTTGTTGTCGAGCTCGTTCTGAATGTCTTGGTCGCTGAGCTGGGTGTCGCCGAGTAGCGGAATCGTCAGGATATCGTCGATGCTGGCGCGGCGGCGGTGTTTCAGTTCGTCCTGGCGCTCGCGCACCAGAATTTTGTGGTAATGCAAAGCGTGCAGGGTGGCCGCAGTCGGTGACGGGACCCAGGCGCAATTGGCACCGGCTTCCAGATGGGCAAGTTTGGAATCGAGCATCTCTTTCATCAGATCCGGCTTCGGCCACATGCCTTTGCCAATTTGCGCGACGCCTTGTAAGCCACATGCCAAACCGATATCGACATTCCAATCTTCGTAGGCTTTCATCCAGGCTTCGGAACGCATCGCTTCTTTACGCA
>JABJCZ010000433.1 GCA_018668475.1 Alphaproteobacteria bacterium
GAAGGAAATTTTATTACATTGTATAATTGGGCAAAAGAAAATACCTTTGATTTTTCAAACCCAAGTATTGAATACTTTAACAAGTTAGATAAAATTATTCAAAATAAAACTGATTATGAAATCCGTGCTACTATCAAAGACGACAACTCTTTACAAATACACAATGCTCCAAAAGAATTAGAGGAGTACTGGAATGAGAATATTAAACAAAAAACATTAATCGAACAAATAAAAAGTTGTGGACTATTGGCAATAGATCTTGACAATTCGGTATTAATCAAGTATAATTTTAATAAACTACAAAAAGATATCCTTACTAACGACTATCTAAGTGTAAAAGAATCAATAAGTGATGTAATAGTTACTTGTTTAGATTTAGGATTTGAGAAGATTGCTGTTGGGTTAAGTAGCCATTCAGTAGGCAATGTTGAAGAAGTTACAAAATTTATTGAATGGTATAGAAGTAAACACGGCAACGTTGATGAAGTAATGATTAATAGTAAGAATAATGTGTTTACTTCTCTTAAGGTATCTCAAGATCCAACAGAGAAAACAAGACTCATTATAACTGACAGAATGAGCAGGCTACAAAATAAACATTGGAACTTTAAAGCCGATGTAACAATAGGACAAGGTTTGTATAATAAAAGAAATATATTTCAAAGTAGTAAAGTAATAGACGTTACCCCGTCTGCTCCAAATGAAGAATGGACAATTGATAGTGATGAATTATTTTAATGAGTAAATGTATATTACATATTAAAGATGAAGTTAACATTAAGATTGAGGGGTTAGATCTTAATGCTCGTAAAAAACTATCTAACAAGTTTAAATATGAAGTTCCATATGCTAGGTATCTCCCGGCAGTAAGATTAGGTCGCTGGGACGGCAAAATAGCGTTCTTTCAATTAGGTGGATCGTCTTATACTAATTTACTACCTGAGATTATTCCAGTGCTTGAAGAACTTAATTATGATATTGAGTTAAATGATCAACGTGAATATCGAACTAATTTTAACTTTGAACGTGTTGTTGAAGAATCTTATAGCCACCTTACATGGCCAGAAAAGCATCAAATGGTAGGAGAGCCTATTAAGTTACGCGACTATCAAGTAGATACAATTAATAAGTTTTTAGAGAATCCACAGAGCATACAAGAAATTGCCACAGGTGCTGGTAAGACATTAATAACAGCCGTATTAAGTAATAAGGTAGAACCTTATGGTAGAAGTATTGTAATTGTACCTAACAAATCATTAGTAACACAAACAGAAGAAGATTATATTAATATGGGTCTTGATGTTGGTGTGTTCTTTGGTGATAGAAAAGAGTTTGGCAAGACACATACAATTTGTACATGGCAAAGTTTAAACATATTACTAAAGAAAACAAAAAATGCCGAAGCACCTATAAGCATTGGAGAGTTTTTAGAAGATGTAGTTTGTATTATGGTTGATGAGGTACATATGGCTAAGGCAGATGTGCTAAAAACTTTATTAACAGGTGTAATGGCACATATACCTATACGTTGGGGATTAACAGGTACAATACCTAAAGAAAACTTTGAATGGAAAAGTTTACATGTTAGTTTGGGCGACGTAACGGCAAGAATAAAAGCCAGTGAACTACAAGACCAGGGTGTACTAGCAAAGTGCCATGTTAATGTTGTACAATTACAAGACTTTGGTGATCATGGCAATTATCAGCAAGAACTTAAATACCTTTTAACTAATGCTAATAGGTTAAAGTATATGTCAAAACTGTTTAATAAAATATCAGAGTCAGGCAACACACTTATACTAGTGGATAGGATTAGTGCTGGAAATGAATTGGTAGAACTATTAGGTGATAGAGCAGTATTTGTTTCAGGTGCCACTAAGAGTGCTGACAGAAAAACAGAGTATGACGAAATTGCTGATGTAGATGGTAAGATTATTGTAGCAACATACGGAGTAGCGGCAGTAGGTATTAATATCCCAAGGATATTTAATCTGGTACTAATAGAGCCAGGCAAGTCATTTGTAAGAGTGATACAATCAATTGGTAGAGGTGTTCGTAAAGCAAAGGACAAGGACTTTGTACAAATATACGACTTTACTTCTACTTGCAAGTTTGCTAAACGACATTTAACAGAGCGTA
>JABJCZ010000211.1 GCA_018668475.1 Alphaproteobacteria bacterium
GCCGGGTGGCGATGGCCGAAGCTGTCAGAAATGAGCTGCGACTGGAAATCAAGCATCCGCGTACCATCGGCGAGGGTAAACCAGTTGCCGTCCATGCTGGCGATGGTCGCGATGTTGGCTTCGCCTGCGGCCTGGGGGCCGTGCAGGTAATACTTGGTATCCCATTGGGCGACCTGATCCCAGTTGACGTCCCCGATATCTGATTTTTTGGTGTCGCTCATGGCTCATCGCTCCCGTGTTTCTTTATTATGGCAGAGACGATAGCCGCGAAGCGCCTCTCATGGCCAGTGGATAGCACCCAACCCGGTTGGAATTTATCGTCGTTAGTGCTGCCACCCATTCCATTGCGCGCCAGCCGACCGGCCGGTCGACGCCCCTAAGCTGACTGAGGCCGAGAAATCACTGATATTTTGTGTGGGAAGCCGCCAGCGTGCCCGCTAGGATAGTGCGGTGCGGCGGGCGAACGCCGCATTAAATAGTTCAGTGCCTCAAGGCAGAAGCAGGAAGTAACGAGGCTTATGGAAATCAGTCAGCTTCGGCTGCTTGTGGTGGAAGACAATGAGGTCTCTCGCTCGGTCCTCGTTTCGATGCTGGATGGCCTCGGCGTACGCGCGGTGTACCCGTATGAGAGCGCCGAGAAGGCCGTCGGCTTTATGGCCGAACAGGGCTACAAGGTTCACATGATCCTGTGTGACTGGCAGATGCCAGGGATGACAGGGATCGAGTTCTTGCGCAGAATCCGGCAAACTAAGAACGACATTCCGTTTGTCATGATCACCGGCAACACGGATGCGGAATCGGTGCAAGCGGCCGTCGCCAACGGTGTTAGCGCATATATTACGAAACCATATCAGCCGAAGGATCTCGCCAACAAACTTTCCGCGCTCACCAAGAAAATTCGCGGCCACACTGACTGACCAGCCCAAGCCAACTCGAACAGAAGGATTAATGCCATGGTTGCCTACGTCGTTTCAGCAATGAGTGCGATGCATGACGAGGCCCTGATGGGCGAATATGCCGCGGTGGCCGGCCCGACCGTTGCGGCCCACGGCGGCAAGATGCTCGCCCGCGGCAATATCGAAGTGCTGGATGGCGACAGCCCAGCCCGGGGCGGCGTGATTATTGAATTCCCGAGCGCTGATGCCGTGCGCGCCTGGTACACCTCGCCAGAATATCAGAAAATTGTCGACATGCGCTTTCGCGCCATTACCTCAACCCTGCTGCACTACGCCAACGACGCCGAGTAGGATCAGCGCGACATGAGCCTCGCCGGCGAGATCGTTACCTATGTACTGGCCGCCGCATTTCTGAGCGCCGCGGCAGCGAAATTCCTTGGCGCGAAAAAGGTCGTCCAGAACCTCGACAAGATGGGCATATCAAAACGTCTGCGCTGGGGGCTGGGTGGCGCTGAAGTTGCCGGCGTCGTGCTGCTGCTAATCCCATCACTCACGTTCGTGGGTGCTGTCGGTTTTGTCGTGCTGATGGTGGGTGCCGCCGGGCAACACATGCGCATCCGGGATTATGCTGGCACGCTGCCCGCGATGGCGCTGCTTGCACTCTGCCTATGGGTTGCTGTGGAAAGCCTGCCGGCCTTCATCGCCTTCGTCAGCTAGCGGTCATTCCAGCAAGTTCGGCGACGATACTGTAGGAACGCAGCCGGGCGGCGTGGTCAAATATGTGGCCACAGATCATGACTTCATCGGCCTCAGTCCGCTTGATAAAATCTTCAAGCCCCGCCTTGATCGTGGCGGGAGAACCCGCTGCGGAACACGCCAGCACGTCGTCCAGCATGGCGCGTGCTGCCGGTTCGAGGGTCGCTTCAAAATCAGCCACGGGAGGCGGCAGTTGTGCGGCCTTTCCTTGGCGCAAATTCAGAAACGACTGCTGCGCCGAGCTTTTGAGAAACACGCCGGTCGCATCGTCATCCGCCGCAAAAGCATTGAAGCCGAGCAGCACATAGGGCTTGTCGAGTTGGGCCGACCGCTCAAACCGGGTGCGATAGATATCGATCGCCTGCATCATCGCGCCCGGGGCAAAGTGCGAGGCAAAGCCGTAAGGTAATCCGAGCGCGGCCGCCAGCTGCGCGCC
>JABJCZ010000212.1 GCA_018668475.1 Alphaproteobacteria bacterium
CCGGTCCGATCAGGGGTTGGATAGCGTCACATACGCCTGGCACTGAATGAGCCTTGAGCCCTATCAACACATAGTCCTGAGGACCGGCTTCCGCCGGGTCATCAGTGCAGTGCGGATGTGCGACCTTTTCATCATCACCGACGCGCAGACGAATGCCGTTCTTGCGCATTGCATCAAGGTGTGGCCCCCGGGCGATCAGCGTTACGTCGACGCCGCCGAGGGCAAGCTCGGCTCCAAGATATCCGCCAATGGCGCCGGCGCCAAAAATGCAAAGACGCATTATTCCAGCCCCAGTTTTTCAGCGAGGCCAATGCGCTGGAGTTTGCCGGTCGCCCCTTTGGGGATCTCCTCGAGGAACAGCACTTTGCGCGGCACCTTGAAATCGGCAAGCTGTTTGGCGGCAAACTCACGCAGTTCCTTGTCGGTCAATTCCTCGCCCTCCCGCAACACAATTGCGGCGGCCACATCTTCACCGAGTTTGTCATGCTTTACGGCAAACGCGACGGCCTGGGCCACGGCCGGATGCTGCATCAGCACATCGTCAACCTCGCGCGGAGATACCTTTTCACCACCGCGATTGATGATTTCTTTCAGGCACCCGGTCAGTCGCAGATAGCCCTCGTCGTCGATAATCCCCTGATCGCCAGTGCGGAACCAGCCGTTGGTGAATGCGCCAGCGTTGGCGTCAGGATTATTCTCGTATCCGTCGGTTACGTTTTCGCCGCGGATCACAATCTCGCCGAGGTCGCCGGCCTTCAGGATGTTGCCATCAAGGCTCATGATGCCAACCTCTGGCCCGGCAGCAATACCAACGTAGCCTGGTTTTTGATCGCGTGGCGGCAGCGGGTTGCTCGCCATTTGATGCGCCGCTTCCGTCATGCCATAGGATTCAATGATGGGTGCGCTGAAGGTCTTCTCAAGCTCTTCCATAACCGGGGCCGGCAGGGACGACGATGACGAACGGATTAAGCGCAGCGGGTTGCGCTCAATGACGTCGGTATTGCGCGACGCGCGTGTAAGGATCGCCTGATGCATGGTTGGTACGGCTGTGTACCAAGTTGGTTTTTCGGCATCCATCCACTTGAAGAAGCGCAGTGCGTTGAAGCCCGGCGTGCAGGAGACGCTGGCCCCGCCATAGAGTGACGAGAGGACGGCTGCGATCAGTCCGTGAATATGGAACAGCGGCATGATGTTCAGGCAGTGGTCCTTGGGTTCAAGCTCCAGCCAGCCTGAAATATTGCGCGCCGATGCGCATACATTGCGATGGCTAAGCGGCACAATTTTTGGTCGGGATGTTGTGCCAGACGTGTGCAACACGAGAGCAATATCGCTGTCTTGTGCCTTGCCGCCGTTGGTGGCAGGTGCGCCGCCGTCGATGGCCAACTCAAACGTGCCGGCGGGCTCATCCATTTGCGGCGTCAGCGCCACGATCGGAATGCCCAGTTTATCCGCGGCCGCGCGGGCAGGTGTGTCGTCACCGACTTGCAAGATCAGTGCCTTCGCACCAAGGTCCGACAGATAAAATTCAAACTCGTCAGCCCGATACGCCGGGTTGAGCGGTGCGGCTGTGGCTCCGGCAGCAACAGCGATAAACGCCGTCGCCATTTCCGGCCCGTTAGGCAGCACAATGCCAACACGGTCGTTGCGGCCAATGCCTGCGGCATTAAACGCAGCGACGGTGTTGTCTACCAAACGGTTCAGACCACCAAAATCAAGTGGCGCCCGGTCCGGCGCGGCAATAGCCGTGGCGTCGGTGGCGCCGCGCGAAAGTAATTCAGTGACGGTTGTGGCGTCGGCTGTGGGAGCCATTGTAGAAGCCATGGGGCCGTCTCTCCTACCGGTGTTGTTATTGTTCATGATGTGGGCGGCGCGAAGTGTGCCCGAGCGCATGCGTCGGAAAAACCGAAAAATTCAGTATTGAGGAGAATAACGGTACTAACCGGGAATTAGGGGGCGAATTTCAGGCTACTGAATTCAGGCTGCGGCAGCGAAAGGTCGTGCGCCCGCAGAGAGAAATTCGATGCGTCGATCACGTACCATTGTTGCTTGATACGCTTCCGTCGGATTGAACCGGTAATGGCCGTTCAACGCATCACGGGCATGAGGGTTGGTGTTTGCGCCTGATTCCTGCGCCATAAGTTGCGCCAAAAATGGTGAGCGCGGGCGCCCGATGCCACTGTCCGCCAACTCGGCATGAGTATTGGATGATCCTGGGGTTTCCGCTCCCACCAGCGCCAGTGCTGTGCTGCCCGAATTGCCGGGGCGGGCGTCGTCGCCTGTCTTTTTGGCCTCGTGCCCTACGGATGGCGGCAGGAATGACGGCTTGTGCACCTTCTCCACAGGCTGCGGGCGCTGCGTTTGACGCGCCGCGCGCTCGGCTGAATAGCCGCCTGGTGGAACAACCGCGAGAAACCCGGAGGCCTGGGCCGAACCACTGTTGCCTGTCAGTGGAACCATAGGTGCTGCCACGTCCTTTCGGGACAGAATAGAAAGCTACTGTGATCGATCCTCTTAAACATAACTGTATTTATGTACAAAATCCACAATAATCGGCGGTTTTCGGCGTTTTACCGCAATTCTAGGGAAATTAACCATGATATATGTAGGTAGAAACTATTAACCATACTTGTTAACCATAAGTATTGTGGTTGTTTCGGGGCATTAATATTTTCTATTGGAGGGTGTTTGTTCAATTTTTGTTAACAACCGCCGTCGTAGATTTAGCACCGTAGCGGTAGTTTCGAGATACGCCCCGATACCGAGTCATTTGGCCACTTTTGCGTCGCTATCGTGGCGTTGCCAATCGAGCGTCGATGGTGTGGTTCACAGTGTTGTTTGCAGACAGGACAAATTGTTGCGATGGGTGATTCCCGTACCGAACTTGATTGCCTCCGGGCTGCACTGACAGCTTCCGGTGATGCGGCTTACAGCTGGGATGTAAGAACCGGATCCATCGGCTGGCATGGTGGTGCGCGCGAATTGCTCCGCGTCGATGATTTGGTCGAGTTCGGCCATGCCGAAAAATATTTGTCCCGCGTGAGCCCGGACAGTATCGCTGATCTGCGGCGAGCCCATGCTGACCAGGCGCAAACCGGCGACCGTTTTAGTTGCACCTATGAAATTACCCGTGGTGACGGCAGCCTTGCCTGGATCGAAGACCGTGGTTGGTTTGAGCGCGCGCCCGACGGCGAGCCGATCAGGATTATTGGCGCGATCCGAGGTGTGGACGAGCGCCAGGGCGAAGACGTGCGCATGGCGCGGCTTACCAACTATGATGACCTGACCGGCCAGTACAATCGCTACCGGCTTCGCGAGGCTCTGGAACAATCTCTGGAATACGCAATTCGCTACCAGTCGTCAGGTGTGTTCCTGGAAGTCGGAATCGACAATTTGCCGCTCATTCATGACACCTATGGACGCGAGGTTGCCGAACAGATCGTCGTTGCGGTCAGCAGAGAGCTGGACCGCTGCCTTAGGGCAAGCGACGTCGTAGGCCGTATTGCCCATGATCAGTTTGGTGTTGTGTTGAACGGCTGTGTTGGCCAGGACATTCCGACGACAGCCGAGAAGATTTTGATGGCCGTGCAGCATGCGTCGGTCGTCACACCCAAGGGGCATCTTCCGGTTACGGTATCTGTCGGCGCCGTCTCGTTTCCGAGCTCTGTCAGAACAGCGCATGATGCGATGGCCAAGGCTGATATTGCGCTGGAGAAAGCGCGTCGGTCGGGTCACAACTGCTTCAGCCTTTATAATCTCTCCGAATCCCAATTACAGGATCTGCGCGATAGCCTGGCGGTGGCCGAACTGGTGCAATCATCGCTTCGCCAGAATCGCCTTAATCTGCATTTTCAGCCCATCGTGTCGGCCAAAACCAACAAGCCGGCTTTCTACGAGTGCCTGTTGCGGATGCATGATGAGAACGGCACGGCCATTCCTGCCGGTGATTTTCTGCCCGTGGCTGAAAGAATGGGGCTGGTCCGCTCGATTGATCGCTTTGTGCTCGACCTGGTTCTCAACGAGCTCTTCGAGAGTGACCGCGCCAATCTGGCCATGAATATTTCAACCTTGTCGACCACAGATCCCACCTGGCTTCGGGCCTTGACGTCACGAGTCGCCAGCCGCCCCGATGTCGCCGGGCGCCTGCTGGTCGAGATTACTGAAACAACCGCCCTTCAGGATGTGAGCGAGACCATTCGTTTCGTCGCGGCGTTGCAGGAAATGGGGTGCAAGGTCGCACTAGACGACTTTGGCGCGGGCTACACATCCTTCCGGCATTTGCAGGAACTCTCGGTCGACATGGTCAAGATCGACGGGTCCTTTGTGCAGACGATTTTCGAAAGCTCGAATTCCGAACTGTTCGTCTCGACGCTTCAGGCCTTCGCCGATGGCCTCGGTCTTGATACGGTTGCCGAGTGTGTCGAAAATTCCGAGGCGGCTGCAATACTGGAGGCCCACGGCATCGGGTATCTGCAAGGGTATCATTTTGGCCGTCCGGAACCGCGCAGACCGTGGTTGGAACACGACGACCGCCAAGCCACACCGACGGTCGTGCAGGACCTGGCGGCGCTACGCCACTAATTCATTTTTTATGGGTGTCTCGGGTGGTTTGCGCCAACCACGATTTTGGGCGAGCAACCAATTTATTTGTCGCTCGCCGTATTTTTGCGCGCCAAGGCCTCAAGCTCACTCTGCATTTCCGCGAGTTTGTCTCTGAGGCCGGATATATCGTCGGAGCCCTGCTCCGTCGGCGAGGTATCGGATCGGGCGTCTCGAGTGGCCGTGGCACGTTCAGCGCCACCGCGTGCCGCTGCTGCGGCACCTGGCGCAAACATACCGAGTGAGCGCTCGAACACCGCCATATTGCGCCGCGCCATGTTTTCCATTTCAGCAAACGGGTTGGTGCTGCCAAGTGACTCGGTGATTTTTTCGCGCATCTGCTCCTGATTGTGCACGAAACTCTCCATCGCGACCTCAAGGTAGCCGGGCACAAAGCTTTGCATGTTGTCGTCGTAGAGGCGGATCAGCTGACGCAAAAAGCCGATCGGCAGCATGGATTGGCCCTTCGACTCTTCTTCGACAATGATCTGGGTCAGCACCTGGCGCGTGATGTCCTCGCCGGTCTTTGCGTCGTGGACAACAAACTCGTTCCCGTTCTTCACCATTCCGGCCAGGTAGTCGAGCGTCACATAGCTGCTTGAAGACGTATTATAGAGGCGCCGATTCGCATATTTTTTTATGATGATGGGCGCTTCGCCATTGCCTACGGCGCTGGCACCGGCTTTACCGGTTCCTGCGTCTTCGGTCCCTGCTTTGTGATCTGGCGGCGCATCGGCCATTGAGCCGTTCCCTCCAACCCTGTTTCTGGCGGGCCCAAGGCCGCCGGTTTCCAAAATAGTTTGTCAGGTATTGCTGCGCCGCGCAAATTCTTGTTGCGGCGCGGTATAAACCGCATACCGAAGGTGCGGCATCGGCCCATGCAAGCGCAGGAGCATGTTACAATGCGGCCATGACAACTTCGGACAAAGGCCCGACCCGAGGGCCGGAGGCGAAAAATACCGGCAACGCTGAACAGCTGGTCCGGCAGTTTCTCGACCTCTGGCAGGATCAGATCAGCGCGCTGGCAGCCGACCCGGCGACGGCGGGCATGATGGCGGGCTGGCTCAAGGTGCAGGCGTCGATGGCGGAATTGGCCATGGGTGCAGGCCAAGCGATGATGGAGGCGGCCAGTGGGACCACAGAACCTGTCAGCGCCGGCACGAACCGGGCCTCGCCCGTTGCCGCTGCATCTCGGCGCCGCGATGATGATGTGGCAGAGCTCGCTCGCCGCATTGCAGATTGCGAGGCACGGCTTGCTGCCCTGGAAGGCGCCGCTGGACGCAAAAGCAGCAACCCTGCAAAACGACCTCGAAGCCGCAAATCCTGACACGTTAACCGCCGCCCTTGGCGCGGAAACCTCCCGGCGCGCAGAGACATTCCTGTCGGCCATTGACGCCTACCAGCACCATCCGTATCGGCGTCGTATGAAAGAGCCGCCTGTGATTTGGTCCGCCGGCGCGGCCCGGCTGCTTGATTATGGCGCCCTCGCTGGCGCCTCTCCCGGCGCTCCAGTTGTTTTGCTCGTGCCCTCATTGATCAACCGGGCCTACATACTCGATCTCCAGCCGCGCCGCAGCTTCGCCCGGTATCTTGTGCGCCGTGGTCTGCGCCCGATGCTGCTGGACTGGGGTACGCCCGGCGCTGACGAGCAAACCTATGGTCTGGATGACTATATTTTGACTGTGCTGAATGGCGCTTTGTCGGCCGCCTGTAAGGCGGGCGGCGGGCCCGTGGCATTGCTCGGTTATTGCATGGGAGGGTTGCTGACGTTACCGGCAGCTCTGGCGCGTCCATCGGATGTTGCAGCGTTGGTCAATCTGGCCACGCCGTGGGATTTCCATGCGGATGGAGGTGTGCAGCGCGATATGGTTATGGCAATGTCCGGCCCGTTCCGCCAAGTGCTGGGCGGGCTTGGAAATATGCCGGTTGACCTGTTGCAGGCGATGTTTGCCGGCCTCGATCCCTTGCTGGCGCTCCGCAAGTTCACGGCCTTCGCCGCGCTTGAATCCGATTCCGCCCAGGCGCGGAATTTTGTGGCGCTGGAGGACTGGTTGAATGATGGCGTGCCGCTGGCCGGGCCAGTCGCGGATGCCTGCCTGTTTGCCTGGTATGGTGAGAACCAGACCGCACAGGGCAACTGGCAAGTCGGCGGCAAGCCTGTTCGCCCGGAAGCCCTGACGATGCCATTTCTCAATGTCGTGCCATCATCAGACCGGATCGTGCCGCCAAATTCGGCGTTGGCCCTGAGCGATTGCGTGCCGCATGCTGAAACGTTGCGCCCTTCACTTGGGCACATCGGTATGATGGTATCACCGCGCGCGCCGCGCGAACTCTGGCGCGATCTTGCCGACTGGTTGCGGGCTGTAGACTTTGGCGCGCCACACGGCTGAAACGAGAGACGGCACCGTCTGCTGTCACAATTGAACTGGCCCCTGTCATTGGCCTTGAAACGGGAGATGGTGCTTTGGAACGTGTTGCGTTGGTAACTGGGGGCACCCGTGGAATTGGCGCCGCTATATCGGTTCGGCTACAGAAAGCCGGGTATCAGGTGGCGGCGAATTATCATAGTGCCGAAAAAGCGGCTCAGGCCTTTGCCGCTGAGACCGGCATTGCCGTCTTCAAATGGGATGTCAGTAAATTTGAAGCCTGCGAGAAGGGCGTGGCCGAGGTTGAGGCCACAGTTGGCCCCATCGACGTGCTGGTCAACAATGCGGGAATCACGCGCGATTCAACGTTGCATAAAATGACCCCGGAGTCCTGGCAGGAGGTGCTCGACACCAATCTCGGGTCCTGCTTCAACATGTGTCGCCTGGCGATCCCTGCCATGCGAAAGCGCGCTTTCGGCCGCATTGTCAACGTTGGCTCCATCAACGGTCAGGCCGGCCAGTATGGCCAGGTCAATTATGCTGCAGCAAAATCCGGTATTCACGGGTTCACCAAGGCGCTGGCTCTTGAGGGGGCTCGGGCTGGTGTGACCGTCAATGCCGTTGCGCCCGGTTACGTCGATACCGATATGGTCCGCGCCGTGCCCGACAATATCCTTGAGAAAATTATCGCCAATGTGCCAGTGGGCCGTCTTGGGCGCGCAGATGACATCGCGCGTGCGGTCGAGTTTCTGGTTGCTGACGATGCTGATTTCATTACCGGCTCGACGCTGTCTGTAAATGGCGGGCAGCACATGTACTAGAGCTGCTATTTCCGTGGCCAGGTTGACCAACAACAAACCAACCGATCAGGAGTTGAGATGAGCAAGAGTGCCCTTGTGACGGGTGGAACACGCGGAATCGGTGCCGGCATTGCCGTCGCGATGCGGGACGCCGGTTATGATGTTGCCGTGAACTACAACAGCGACGACGCCGTCGCCGCCGCTTTTTCGGCTGAGACAGGCATTGCCGCTTTCAAATGGGATGTCAGTGACTTTGCCGGTGCTGAAGCCGGCTACAAGGCGTATGTCGAGAAGCGTGGCCCGGTGGAAGTACTGGTCAATAACGCGGGCACCGCCTGGGATGCTCGGTTCGAAAATATGACGGAGGAACAATGGCACCGGGTATTGCGGGTCAATCTCGATTCCGTGTTCGTCATGTCGAGGCTGGTTTATCCTGACATGGTTGAAAAAAAGTGGGGCCGGATCATCAATATC
>JABJCZ010000467.1 GCA_018668475.1 Alphaproteobacteria bacterium
AATCTTTTCAAGTGGATTATTGTCTAAAATAACAAGATCTGCAATATATCCTATTTTTACTTTACCCAGGGAATCATTCATGTTAAAATATTTTGCAGGATTGATAGTAGCAGATTGAATTACTTCTCTGTTGGAGAGACCTGAATTATTTAATTCTATTAGTTCTTGGTGTAAACTTAATCCTGGAAGCAAATACCCAATTGGAACATCAGTTCCTGCCATAAATTTAATTCCATTTAGATTCATATATTTTACCATTATTTGTGTCCAATCACTATAATTTTTTAAATCCATATTTAAATTCCTAGGAATTTTTTTAATCTCACTGATCCATTCTTCTTTTTTATTTTTTGGAAGCATCTTAAAATAAGAAGTATAAGATGAGTCTTTATACTTTTGATAAACATAGTTTTTATAAAGTCTTAGAGTGGGTACTTGCCATGTCTTATTTTTAGCTAAAATCGAAACAACCTTTTTTATTTTACTAGAATCCAAACTATAAATCGATTTAAAACGTTGTTTTTTGTGCAATGTTCTTCTCAATTGAGATCCTTTTATTTGTTTTTTATTTTCTAATATTTCTTTACGCTCTTTTAAAAACCTTTCGGAGTGAATACTCATCGAGAGTTCTATATTTCTTAAATGTTCAATACTATTTAATCCTAAATTCGATGCATCTATTACACTCATGCTCAATGGAACATGACCCGTTAGTTTTAAATTATTTTCTTTAGCAATTTCAGCAATTGCATCAAATTGAGTAGGACTTAACATTTCGTATGCTTTTAGAAAGTCTACATTCTTATCTACTAATATTTGAACTTGTTTTTTTAAGTCTATCACATTGGTAGTTCTAATCGAAAGTTCAGGATAGTTTGGACTACTCCCATCATATACATTATAATTACCATCTACTAAAGGACCTGCAATTTTTACTCGAGGTGTCGTTTTTGGATTTTCAAGTGATTTTTGTTTAAAAGAATTAACAAAATCAATCTCTCCACCCGTATCTCTTAGGCTAGTTACACCATGTGCTAAAAATAAATCTGGCATCGAATTCGCTAAGTCAGTTTCATAAGCAAAATGAATATGTGCATCCCATAAACCAGGCATAATATATTTTTCATATCCATCATAAATAATATTTTTTTGAGATACTTTAACTTGATTGGTTTTAAATTGATTTATTATTTTATTTTCACTTATAACCAAAGTCATCTGGTTTTCAGCCTCCTCAATTGGGTGAATAATACTAATGTTTTCAATCAAATATGAGTTTTCGAAATAGATCCCATCATTTGAACATGCAGTAATTAATATAATTACCGTAGACAGAAAATAGTACTTAAACATGAATACCCAGCGAGTTTCTTCCTTGTAAACAAATTGATAAATAGTTTTCCAATTCATGAGGTAAACATCCTAGGTTCTTATTACTTGGTAAAGTAGATATATGCAAAGACTCCAGTAGCAATCCAAAGTGCACCAGCAATTAATAATTTTTGTGTTTTTGTTAAACTATCCATAATCTAAAGGTAAAATAAATCTTTTATGTCATCACTATAACTCACCTCCTTAAAATCAAAATGCTTTTAACAATAATTATTTTAATTTTTTTAAGAAACGATTGCCAAAGAGCCTAATACTTTTATCAAAAAATTGACTTTAATAATAAAGATTCTGAATTCACATCCTGCAAAGTGGAGAGTTTTCTTTTAACTTTAGGCATATTCTCTTTTAAATTTTCGGGATTTGTGATTCTTTAAGAATATCTCTAAATTGAAGAGAATTAGACCTAAATAAATTTAAAATGAATTCAAAAACATTATTTACTTTATTTATTATTAATTTCTTCGCTTTTTTCAGTTGTAATAATGATCCTATCTGTGATACTGTTATCCAAAATGGAACTATATATGACGGTTCTGGACTTCCCTCGTATATAGGTACACTTGCAATGAAAGGAGATAAAATTATCTACGTTGGTCCTCCAAAAAAATTTAAATCCAAAAACAAAATAGATGCTACTGGAAAAGGAGTGTCACCTGGCTTTATAAATATGTTAAGTTGGGGATATTCTTCTTTGTTAAAAAATGGTCGTTCTCTAAGTGATCTTAAACAAGGAGTAACTTTAGAAGTTTTTGGAGAAGGAACTTCTGCAGGTCCTAATGGACATCCTGATAGTTTAGATTATATTTCCTTTGGTGAGGCTATGGAAAAATTAATAAAAAATAAAGTTTCTCCTAATATTGCATCTTTTCTAGGGGCAGCTACTGTTCGAATTCAACATATTGGATATGCCAATAGAAAAGCAAGTTTTTTAGAAATTAATGAGATGCAAAAAACCGTAAAAACATCAATGGAAGAAGGTGCTATGGGAATTGGCTCTTCTTTGATTTATGCCCCTGGAGATTATGCAGACACTGAGGAGCTCATTGCCTTACATAAAATAGTTTCTGAATATAACGGTATGTATATCTCTCATATGCGAAATGAAGATAATCGTGTAATAGAAGCGCTGGAAGAATTAATTACAATTGCCAGAGAAGCTAAGGTATCGGCAGAAATTTATCACTTAAAAGCTTCGCGAAGACCAAATTGGCACCTTTTAGATACAATTATTGAACATGTTGAAAACGCCCAAAAAGAGGGCTTAAAGATTACAGCAGACATGTACACTTATCCTGCCAGTTCGACCGGATTAACTGGTGTAATACCCACTTGGGTTCAAGAGGGAGGTCATAAAGCTTGGATCAATCGCATGAAAGAATCAAAAGCTCGAAAGAGATTGCTTAAAGATATCCGAGAAGAACTTAGTCAACAGCCCCCTGAGGGAATACTTATGGTTGGATTTAAAAATCCATCAATGGCAGATAAGTATCAAGGAAAAACTATTGCTGAAGCTTCTGAAATGAGAAAACAAAGTCC
>JABJCZ010000213.1 GCA_018668475.1 Alphaproteobacteria bacterium
AAGGCCGGCCGGCGGCCCGCATGTGGCGACGGTTTTTGAGTGAGAACGGTGCCGTGCCAGGTGCCGGTCGCGAGGTTGTGGAGAAGGCCCTGGAAGTAATGGGGGATCCTTCGGCGGCCTTGCAAAAACGTCCGGACATTTCGCTTGCTCCTGCGGTTTGACCAGAGTTAGATGGTGCGCTTCAGCGGGCGTCTACGGTGCGTTCGACATTCATGAAAATGATGAGAACAAGGGGTCGGAATGGCCAGGATTGGCGTTGATGTTGGTGGAACATTTACTGACTTGATTCTCGACAACGAGGACGGCGGTGTCTTCGTACATAAAGTGCCGAGTACACCGGAGGACCAGTCAGTCGGCGTTATCACTGGCGTGCGGGAAATATGTGAACTGGCCGGCGTTAAGCCCGCTGATATTGGCCTGATTTTCCACGGCACGACGGTCGCCACCAACGCGGTGTTGGAGTACGACGGAGCCGAGGTCGGCATGGTCACCACGCGCGGATATCGCGATATCCTCCACATGGCCCGGCACAAGCGCCCGCACAACTTCTCTATGCACTTTGATGTGCCGTGGCAGTCCCGGCCATTGGTCCGTCGCCGCAATCGTATCCCCGTTACTGAACGTGTCATGCCGCCGAGTGGCGTGATTGAGACGCCGCTTGCCGAAGACGAAGTGCGCGAGGCCGCAGAGTTGTTCGGCGCACGGGGCATCGACTCAGTGATTGTGTGTTTCCTGTTTTCATTTTTGAATCGAAGCCATGAGTTGCGGGCCAAGGAGCTGATCAAGGATGTGTTGCCCGACGCCTATGTGAGTTGCTCACACGAAATTGCTGACGTGTTGCGTGAGTATGAGCGGTTTTCGACCGCGGCGATGAACGCCTTTGTTGGTCCGCGCAGTTCGCATTATCTCCGCAATCTGGAAACCGCATTGCGTGAAACCGGCATTACTGGCGAGATCAGGGTCATGCAGTCCAACGGTGGCGTGACTACGATCGACGGTGCGAGCAAGCGGCCGGTGACGATTCTTATGTCCGGCCCGGCCGGCGGCGTGATGGGTGGCAAGTGGGCCGGCAAAATGTCGGACGAGCCGAATATCATCACCGTCGATATCGGCGGCACGTCGGCTGACATCTCGGTCATTCCTGATGGCTCGGTTCGTATTATGAACCCGCGCGATACGCAAGTTGGCGGGTATCCCGTTCTGGTGCCGATGATCGATCTATCCGCCATCGGTGCTGGCGGTGGGTCCATCGCGTATATCGATGAAGGTGGGGCATTTAGAGTCGGGCCGCGATCCGCCGGTGCGGCACCCGGGCCGGCGTGTTATGGCCGGGGTGGAACCGAGCCAACGGTTACCGATGCGCAAGTCGTTTTGGGCCGACTGGACCCCGAGCAGTTTCTGGGTGGGGGTGTCGGCATCGACCCCGCGTTGTCCCGCAAAGCCATTGAAGAGAACCTGTGTCCGAAGCTCGATCTTTCTGTCGAGGAGGCGGCGCTCGGTGTTATTCGGGTTATCAATTCCAATATGGCGCGTGAGATCAGAGCCAATTCCGTGGCCAAAGGTATTGACCCTCGCAATTTCTCTTTGATGCCGTTTGGCGGGGCGGGGCCGTTGCACGGCGTTGCCCTTGCGAAAACGGTTGCGGCGAAACAGGTTATTGTGCCGCCGGCGCCGGGTATCAACGCCGCTATAGGCCTGCTGGCCAGCGACATGCAATATGAGTTCACCCGTTCGGAGCTCTGCATCCTCAATACAGCTGAGCAGAGTGACTTTGACCGGATAAATGGGCATCTGGACGAATTGGTCGAGCAGGCCCGTGCGGCTTTGGCCGAGGATGGAGTTCCGGTGGCGGAGCAGCAGTTTGTGCACCTCGCGGAATGTCGGTATCTCGGGCAGGGGTTTGAGCTGCGCGCAGAGTTGCCCGGGGCCTCGTTAAATGATGGGAACCGTCAACTTGCGCTTGATAGTTTTCATGCCGCACATGCCCGGGATTATGGTCACGCTTTTGAAGACCAGATGGTCGAGATGATCACGCTTCGGGTGATTGCTTTGGCCGAAACCAAGCCACTGGTGTGGCCACCACTGGAAGCGGGAGAAGGGCAGGATGCGGCGCGCGCCTTGCTCTACACGCGCCCGACGACCTTTGATAACGGGCAGGCCCTGGACACCCCGCGCTATGACCGCACGCTCTTGGAGGCGGGACAAATCATCGATGGGCCAGCGATTATTGTGCAACGCGATTCAACAACGCTGGTGCCGCCGGGTTACGCAGCATCAGTTCACGGCAATGGCAACATGCACGTGCGCGAGGATACGTCGAAATGAGCCCACAATTTGACGACGGGGAATATTGAAATGACTGGCAAGGTTGACCCGATCACGCTCCAGGTCGTTGGTGGTGCCCTGCACACGATTGCCAAGGAAATGGGACATGTGCTCTATCGCATGTCTTATTCTTCGATCATTCGTGAATCTGAGGATTTGGGCGCCGGACTGTTCGACAAGAACTTCAGCACACTGTGCGAATCCGATTCCACGCCAATGCATATCGGATCAATTCCAGCCTATCTGCGCGGCATTGACGAGACCCTGCATGGTGATTGGGAGCCTGATGACGTCATCATCCACAATCATCCTTATTACGGTGCGAGCCACTCGCCCGACATCGCAATAGTCGTCCCCGTTTTCTACAACGATGAGCTAGTTGGGTTCTCTGGAAATACTGCGCATCACGTTGATATCGGCGCGGCGACGCCTGGATTGATAATGGACGTGCCCGACGTATTTGCGGAGGGCATGCTGTTCAAGGGCCTCAAGCTTTATGAGTGCGGCAAGCTGAACAAGGCGCTGTGGCAGTTCATCGAAACCAACACACGCGCGCCCGATCAGGTAATGGGTGATCTGGAAGCGCAAATCGCTTCCGCGCGACTGGGCGAGCGACGGTTTCGGGAGCTGTTGGATAGTTATGGCAAAGACCTAGTGATGAGCGCCTCTGCGCAGTTGATGGATTATTCTGAAAATATGCTGCGCCGGCGCATCGCCGAAATTCCCGACGGTGAATATACGGCTGAGGGCTTTCTTGACGATGATGGCCGCAACCGCGGCGTTACCCTGCCGGTCAAAGTGGCGGTCCGAATAAAAGGTGATGGTGTGGAGGTTGATCTGACGGGGTCATCACCGCAGGTCGCCACGGCTTTCAATGTCCCGTTTGAAGGCTCGGTCAAGGTCGCCTGCTACTTCGCATTTCGGGCTTTGTTGCTTGATACGTACACGACACAGGAATATGTGCCGCAGAACGAAGGTTCGTTTCGGCCAATTAGCGTAATCGCGCCGAAGGGCACAATTTTCAATCCTAATTACCCGGCCTCAAATTCTGCGCGATTCTCGCAAATTCAACGTGTGGTGAGTTGCATCATGGAGGCGTTATCGCCGGTGATGCCGGAAAAAGTGACAGCCGGATGCTCGGCGATGGCATCGGTCCCAGCTTATTCGGGTGTTCGTCCAAACGGTGACTACTGGGTCTTTATCGAGGTGAACGAGGGGTCCTACGGCGGTCGTCCTGAATCGGACGGGCCGGATTCAATTGACGCGCTGATGATCAACACCCGCAATAATCCGATCGAGGACCTTGGCATGCATTTGCCGCTGTTCTGTGATCGCTATGAGCTTCGGGACGACGTGCCGGCCGCCGCCGGTGAGCACCGGGGTGGGCTTGGTGTGATCAAAACGCAACGATACCTGACACCCGGGTTCATGACTCATGAGGCGGACGGCCACGATGATGCGCCGTGGGGCATTCTCGGCGGACATACTGGTAATGGTGGAGGCGTCGCCAAATATAACGTGGCTGATCCTGCTGCTCGGGAAGATTTGCCGGCCAAATTTTCGGGGTTATTGACCGAGGCCGGCGACTGTATCGAGATTTCTACGCCGTGCGGCGGCGGCTACGGAGACCCGTTGGCGCGATCCCCCGAACAGGTTCGTGATGACGTGCTGGATGGCTTTTCTAATCAAGACCACGCATTTGCGGCCTATGGCGTGGTGCTTAATGCGGATCTTGAGATAGATGCGGGAGCTACCGAGGCCCGCCGCGCCGAGATGCGTAAGGCCGTCGCCTGATCACCTGTCGTGACAGCGGTCTGCTGGCCGGAATGTCAGCGTCTTAAGGCCAATTTAACCATGCTGCGCCTAAATGGTTCGCTCGGAAACCGGGGCTAATCAGAACATAGCTTGGATTATGAACAGGCAGGCAAGGCGACAGGCAAAACGGACCCGGCGCGGGGTATCTGGGCGGGCAAGCTCGGCTCTTTTGGCGGCCGCTGTTTCGGCCCATGAATCCGGGCAATTCGACGATGCTATCGCTACCTATCAGGATGTTCTAAAGCGAGAACCACGTAACACCGACGCCATGCATTTTCTTGGTCTTGCACATGATGCCTTGGGCCAGCGCGCGCTGGGCATGCCGATGCTGGAAAAATCCGTTCGACTGGCCCCGAGATCTGCTGCCTATCGCAACAATCTCGCGGCGGTGTTGCTGAAGGGTGGCGAATATCACAACGCGATGGAGCATGCGCGGGTGGCGTTGCGCCTTGAGCCTGATCTTGAGGCCGCCAGCGTGAACTTGGGCATAGGGCTTTCGCGGTCAGGAGACGCAGAGGCAGCACAACAGCAGCATCGCTCGACGTTGCAGCGCAATCCGCAAAATCTGGACGCCCGTATCGGCCTGGCAAGCGCGCTTGTCGAGCTCGATAATGTTGAAGAAGCTTTGGCCGAGGTGAATAAAGCGTTGGCTGTCGCGCACGATCATTCCGAGGCGTTGCGTATTTCCGGGCAGGCACTGCGATCGAGCGGCAAGAGAACTGAAGCTGCCCAACAAATTTACAAGGCCGTGGCCGCCGACCCGCGAAACACGCTGGCCCGCGTCGATTTGGCCAACGTGAAGCGTGAGTTGGGCCTGTGGCGCGAAGCCATTGCCGACTTTCAGTTCGCCGCTTTGCTGCAACCCGAGAACCCGGCCCATCGTGTGCGTGAAGCGCTGGTATTTCCGATCATATGTGAATCGCGGGAGGAAATTGCGGAAGCAAGACTGCATTCCATGGGCTTGATCGGCGAGCTGAGCGCAGAGGGCGTGGAAATTGATGACCCGCTGAATCAGATCGGCCAAACCAGTTTTTACATGGCCTATCACGGGCTGAATGATCGAGTTGCGCAAGAGGCGCTTGCCCGTTTCTACGGTCAGGCGTGCCCCGCACTCTTGTTCGAAGCGCCCCATTGTGCTGCTGGGATATCAAGTATCAG
>JABJCZ010000214.1 GCA_018668475.1 Alphaproteobacteria bacterium
CCTGCCACGTTCACGTCATCTCGATATTGCGCGAACCCGTTCAGGAGGGCGCCAACAGATGCCGCCATACCACTTGCATCGATGATCAAAATAACGGGCAGCCCTAGTGTGGCAGCGACGTCTGCCGTGGATCCGGTGCCATCAGGAGCGCCGTCAAACAGGCCCATCACACCTTCGCCGATGACGAAGTCGGTGCCGTCAAATATCCGATGAGCAGTGTGGTCTACGGTCGTTTTACGCATAGCCCAGAGGTCGATGTTGGGGCATGGGCGCTCGCTCGCTACCGCGAGAAAAGCGGGGTCGATATAGTCGGGGCCGACTTTGAAGCCACTGACTGCGACACCTTGGCGGCTCAGCGCTCGCGCCAGGCCAATGGCAATCGACGTCTTGCCGCTGTTTGATGCTGGTGAGGCAATGATTAGCCCGCGCGCTGGCTCAGAGATGGGATTTGACCACTTCAGCAATTTTCTTCGGCCCTTGTCCCCGGACGAAATGCTGCAGAAAAACACCGTCCGGGCTCATCAGATACATGTAGACCGAGTGGTCCATCAGGTAATCGTCTTCTTCTTCCTCATGCAATGTGCCGGGGTCCTGGGGGGCGCGGCGATAATAGACGCGATAAGCTTTCGCTGCTGCGGCCACCTGTTCGAGTGACCCGGTCAAACCGATCATCCGGGGATGAAAATTAGCCACATACGGCGCCAGGGTCTCCGGCGTATCGCGTTCCGGGTCGATGGTAATGAACAGCGGAACCACCTGCTCGCCGTCATCCCCCAGCGCATCGATTGCCTGGCCGAGAATAAGCAGTTCCGTCGGGCAGATATCGGGGCACCAGGTGTATCCAAAGAACACCAACAGGTGCTTGCCCGCATAACTCTGGTCGGTCACGGTCTGGCCGGTGTGGTCCACCAGTTGAAACGGCCCGCCAATGGTCGCGGCAGCAATCGCCGGATTCACTCCGGGTTGAACGCCGCCCTTGTCAATATCTCCGAACAGAGACCCTTCGAACCACACATAGACCAGCAACGCGCCAATTATGACGATCCAGATCACCGGCTTTCTTCGATAGCTGTCAAAATTCATGGTGTCGTCCTTCAGGTGTCTTTTCTCTATTCACTGACCCGGTGCCAATCGGCAGAGAGCTCTTCGGCTGCCAGTGCCCGTGCCTGCGGTGTCAGCGACGGGTCAAGCGCACGGCGCAGGCGGACCACATCGCCGATCACCAGAATTGCCGGTGCCTCAATATTTTCTTCCCGGACGATATGTGCAAGCCCTGCGATGGGGGCCTCGATAACTTGCTGCGTCGGCAAGGTCGCGTGGCTGACTAGCGCAGACGGCGTGGCGGCATCAAGTCCATTGGCAAGCAGGTGCGCGACAATGACTTCAAGATGAGCCAGTGCCATATAAAACACCAGCGTCGGCGAGCCGGTGGCCAGGGCTTTCCAGTCAAGGCCGTCCGGCAGGCTACCGCCAGCCCGGTGCCCGGTTACAAAAGTTACCGAATGGCCCGTTGTCCGGTGGGTCATGGGAATTCCCGCTGCGGCCAGCCCACCAACGCCGGCGGTCACGCCCGGCACAAAACGAAATACGATGCTGGCGGCGGCTAGCGCCAGCGCTTCTTCACCACCCCGGCCAAACAAGAAGGGGGCTCCCCCTTTAAGGCGCAATACGCGTTGCCCTGCCAGCGCCAGCTCGATCAGCCGGCGCGTGATGCCCGGCTGCTTGGCGGAGGGCTTGCCGCCGCGCTTGCCGGCGTATTCCAGTGCGGCGCCGGGCCTCGCCAGCTTGAGGATATCTTCGCTGACCAGCGCGTCATAAACGATGGTATCGGCGGCCTGCAGCGCGTGGAGCGCATGCAGGGTCAACAGGCCTGGGTCTCCCGGTCCGGCGCCGACCAACCACACCGTGCCGGGCAAGAATGCCGGTTGGCCGGTATCGGGAAGGCAAATGTTGATCTTTTCGTCCATGGGGGACAATTCTATCTCGGGCTTGAAGGGTGAGCGAGATAAACTCCTGTGATGAGACGAGACGACGCATCCGCAGTTGACCCTGCCATTGATGAGGATGATCGCCCGTTGCGGCGGGGTTGGTCCACCGGTGCCTGTGCGGCTGCGGCTGCGCGGGCGGCGACGCAGGCGCTATTGGGCGGCGGATTTCCCGAATCGGTCGAAATCGAGCTTCCAAGGGGCCTGCGATCGGTGTTCGAACTGGCTGAAACTGCAATGTCAGGTGTGTCGGCGCGAGTCGCCGTGCGCAAAGATGCCGGTGACGATCCTGATGTCACCCACGGCGCACTGATCGTGGCGGAGGTTTGCCGTGCTGCGCCGGGGGCGGGCATTGTTTTTCGCGCTGGTGAGGGGGTTGGCATGGTCACCCGTCCCGGCCTGCCTATTCCTGTCGGCGAGCCGTCCATCACGCCAGCGCCGCGGCAGTACATCAGTCAGGCGGTCAGCTCTATTGCTGAAGCTGCGGGCGTGCCGGTCGATTTCGAAATTACCCTGTCAGTGCCGGGCGGCAAGCGTTTGGCCGAAAAGACGATGAATGCGAGGCTCGGGATTATCGGTGGTCTGTCGATTCTAGGGACAACCGGCGTCGTGATCCCCTATTCCTGCGGGGCGTGGATTGCGTCCATTCATCGCGGTGTTGATGTCGCGCGCGCTGCCGCCTTGCCGCATATCGCTGCAACGACCGGCAGAACCTCAGAGGCCGGGACGCGAGCACTCTATGGGTTGCCGGAACAAGCCTTGATCGAAATGGGAGATTTTGCGGGTGGCCTGCTGAAGTATGTGCGGAATCACCCGGTGCCGCGCCTGACCATTGGAGGGGGATTTGCGAAAATCGCGAAACTCGCGGCGGGTCATCTGGATCTCCATTCCCGACGCAGTGCCCTCGATATCAACGCCTTGGCCACGCAACTCGGTGATCTGGGCGCAGCCCCTGAAACGGTGGCAAGAGCGTCGGCGGTCGAAAGCGGTGGCGCATTGCTCGAAATTGCCCGGCAGGCTGGCCTGCCAATTGCAGACCGGGTGGCGCATGATGCCTGCGCGGTAGTAAGGCAAACGCTCGGGTCCGCAATGATATCCAGTACAGGCATGGTCGATGTCGTTGTTTTTGACCGCGCTGGAAGGTTGATTGGCCGTGCCGGCGCCTGATCTTAAAATTCTCATTCTCGGCGGCACCCAGGAAGCTGTTGCACTGGCCAGTGTATTGGCGGCGCAGCGCCCGGATGTTTCCGCTGTCACCTCGTTGGCCGGGCGCACACAGTCACCGGCGCCGATTCCGGGGCCAGTGCGCACCGGCGGGTTCGGTGGCGCCGCGCGGATGCGTGACTACCTTCGTGCGGAGGAGTTTTCGGCGCTCGTAGATGCGACCCACCCTTTTGCCACGCAAATTTCATCACACGCAGCCCAGGCCTGCACTGAACTTGGTTTGCCCAGGCTCGTTCTGCACCGTGCACCCTGGCGCGCGGCGCCAGATGATCAATGGCATGACGTGCCGGATATGCCCGCCGCGGCAACTTATTTGCCAAAGCTTGGCCGCCGCGTTTTTCTCAGTACAGGCCCGCGCGCGGTCGCAGCATTTTCCGCCGTAACCGGCGTCTGGTTTCTGGTGCGCATGGTTGATACGCCAACGACGCCGTTGCCCTTTGCGTGTGGAGAAATTGTGCTCGGTCGCGGGCCATTTGATGAAGCGGCTGAGCGCGCGCTCATGGTTGAGCACCGGATTGATCTTCTGGTCACACGCAACAGCGGCGGGGCCGGGGCGGCTGCAAAACTCAAAGCGGCGCGTGATCTGGATTTGCCCGTAATTATGGTTGCACGGCCCGACCCGCCGCCGGGCGTGCGGGTGGAAACGGTGGACGCGGTGCTTGACTGGCTTGCGGGTCAGCCTTCGCGGAACACGTGTGTGTGATCCGGGCTGTATAGTCTGCTCTCGTTCTCCACACCGGCATCCAGGGCCCGACCAACCAGAATCAGTGCCGTGCGCGTGATATCCAGCGGTTTTACCTGTTTCCGAATTGAGGCCAGCGTGCCTTCAACAAAAATTTCATCCGGCCAGCTCACTCGATAGGCGACGACGACCGGGCAATCTTCGCCATAGTGCGGCACGAGGTCCCGTACCACACGAGCGAGATTGTTGATCGACAGGTGAACGGCGAGCGTCGCTTTGCTCTCCGCGAGCTTTGAAAGTTCCTCGCCCTGGGGCATGGCGGACGCCCGCACAGCGGTCCGCGTGAGGATGATGGTCTGCACGACATCCGGCAGGGTCAGCTCGCGTTTGAGCGCGGCAGCAGCGGCGGCATAGGCCGACACACCGGGTGTTACATCATACTCAATGCCGAGTGCATCCAGCCGGCGCATCTGCTCGGCGACAGCGCCATAAAGTGATGGGTCGCCCGAATGAACCCGTGCGACGTCGTCTCCGGCGGCCTCCGCCTGGCGCATTTCGTCGATTATTTCGTTCAGCGTCATCGAGGCCGTATCGCACACCCGGCGCGCGTTCTTGGCGTCATCCAGCAAAGCTGTCGGCACCAGCG